>JABRVX010000003.1 GCA_039961735.1 Fimbriimonadia bacterium | reverse complement strand
CGTTCAGGTACACATCCATCGGGCTCCAGCCCGGCGAACTGCCTGTCCAGAACATGTCACCCGTCTCGAACAGGATGCCGGGGGCGCCGAACCGAAACCGGTTCGGGCCGAACATCTCCAGCGTGACGTTCCGGTCGTTCAGCCAAAGGTCATAGCCCGCATTCGCGTCGTTCGGGTCGGCACCTAACATCATGGCGACATCGCCCCTTGACGTCACGCGGTAGTGACCGGTCGCGAAGTATTCCATCCCCCACTTCTCCGCCACGTAGTCCGTCTTGCTGCGGAAGACGTGAGATCGCCGCTTGCCTTCGGAGTCGTAGAAGTAGGCATGGAACCACAGGTTCCCATCGGGTTCGAACCTACCGGGTATCACTTCGTGCCGACCTACGAACATGTCGGCGGTATAGTTCACTCCGTCTAGGTAGAGGTCGTAGGTCCTTTCGCGCTCCGGCATCTCAGGATCGTCCTTCGTGCCCACATACATGATGTGACCGTCATCCCATAGGCTCATCCCGAGCATGTCCGTGAACCAATCCAGCTTGCGATGCACGTAGTGCATCTGCGCCGATACCGGGACCACCGCCGCTAGTAGTGACAATGCTGCCATGAACGTTCTCACCGAATCGCCTCCGTGAATCAGAGTCACGATCGGGTGGACCGGAGCAAACGCTACCGGTCCACCCCTGACGAGCTACTGGTCGAAACCCCACACTGCGTAGACGAAACCGTGCGTCTCGTTCCAGGGAGGCTCAGCGAAGTACCGCGTACCTACCAGGATCGTCCCGTCGCGCATCATCGCGACCGAAATCAAGTCCGTGCGGCGGATGTTCTCACGCCACTCCTGTACCAGTTGCCCCTGTTCGAAAACGAACTTGTGCAAGTACCCGTTCTCTTCCGACTGAAACAGCGCCAGGAAGTTGCCTTGTGCATCCACCGCAATGCACGGCGTGGCATCGGTGTTCGGTTGTCCATGCTTTCCCTCGACGAGCGGCGTATCAGGTCGCCAAGCACGCGCAGTGGAGGCCATCATCTCCCTGCAACCGTAACCGCCATCGTCATGCCGAGCCTGCCAGCGTCATGCTGAGCCTGTCGAAGCATGAAGCGGCAAGCCGACACCGTGGCATTGGATGACGACGACATGCGGCATGCGAGCGCATGCTTCGACAGGCTCAGCATGACGTGGGGAGGTGAGCATGACGCTGGGGAGGCTCGGCATGACTGGTAGGGGTGTTAGGTGTCGTCGTTGCGGGATGCAGAGACCTCGCCACGTGATCGCGGTGGCCTGCCATATAGGTGCAGACGATCGGCTAAGCATGGCGGTGTAGCTAGTTAGCTGGTGGCGAGGTAAAAGGGTTGTCCTACACAGCTCCGCACTGCCACGCCGCGGGCCGAATGCAGGGTAGTTACACGCAGGTGTCGGCACCAACGGGATGCCCACGCCACTGCAGAGCAGCAAGGCGGAGGCCAAGACATACCGCACAAAGGCATGCACCTCGAAACCTCCTTCACGGGTCCCGTATCGCGCCGGGTCGTGTCCGCGGCTTACCTCCGCGTCCCGAACGAATCCTGCGCCCGTCGCTCCGCCCCGGCACGTTTGCCGGGACACCATCCGCCATCCATAGTAACACAGGATCGCAGCTCTGTCAAGGTCTTGCAACGTGAGTCGCTAATCGGAACAACGCCCGGGTACGCGGGGGTCAACAGGGCCCCGAGCAGTGGGCGTAGCTACCGTGCCAGGGGCAGCTTCTCGTTGAGTCGGTCGTCCAGGCGCTGGCGCCCGTTTTGGATGGTCATCATCACGCGCGACACTGCATCCTCCAGCTCCTCGAGAACGTCTCCCGCATACTGATCGGCTCCACGTCGCAAGTTGCGGCACTCCTCGTGCGTGCGCTCCAGAAGGCGCTTTGCCTCTTCGTTGGCAAGCTTCATCACTTCGCTTTCGTCCAGCATCTTTGCCTGCTGAAGAGAGGCCTGTTCCAGAATACGCTCGGCCTCGCGAAGTGCTTCTTCCTTGATCTTTTCCCCTTCTCTCGCCGCGCGTTCGAGCTCGGCCTGCGCGTCTTGCCGCGAGGTGTGCAGGATTCGCTCGCTCTCGCGCGTCAGCTTGTCGGCGCTCTTGACCTGCTCAGGAAGAGAGGCGCGGATTTTGCTAACCAGCATGAGGCACTCGTCGCGGTTGAGGCCCCACAGCAGTTTGCCGAACCCCTTCGGGGCGTCCAACTGCGCGCGCAGTTCTTCGATCATCTTCAGAATGTCCATCGCAGCACTCCGCTACTACAAGGATTGCAGGCGTTCGCGGAGCCTCCGCTCCACGCACGCGGGTACCAGGCTCGAGACGTCACCACCCATCGCGCCGATCTGCTTCACGATGCTTGACGAAAGATACGCGTACTCCTGGCTCGTCATCAGGAAGACCGTCTCCACCGAGCCGTCCAGCATTCGGTTGGCGACGGCCATCTGGAACTCGTAGTCGAAATCCGAGATCGCGCGCAGGCCCTTCACGATCACGCTGGCACCCTGCTGCCGGGCGAACTCGACCAGCAGTCCCTCAAAGCATTCTACAACAACTCCGGGCAGGTCAGCGCAGCACTCACGAAGCATCTCCAAGCGAGTCTCTACCGGAAACAGGTATTCCTTCTCCGGGTTGTTGCCCGCTGCGACTATCAGCTTGTCGTACAACGCCGCAGCGCGCCGGATGATGTCCATGTGTCCGAAGGTCGGGGGGTCGAAGCTCCCTGGGTAGATGGCAACTGTGCGCATATGTACCGAGTCTGGCCGATCTGAGGCTCCCATGGATAGCCCTGGGCCTTAGCTCTTCGGCCCGCCATTCGCCAAGGGCGCGGGGGAGGACGGAGGGCGGTAGCTCGATGCTAGCCTCGCTGAGACGACGATGCCGTCTATGATCGAGTAGATGTACAGGATGAGCCACAGGAAAGCCGTGAACAGGATGGGGAATGAAAGCGCCTCCGTGGCCTCCCGTTCCGGTCTGGCTGCAATCAGGTGCACGAAACCGCTGGCGGCGGCCACGAATCCGGGATTGAGTAGAAGCACTGCGCTGAGCACTACCAGCACGGCGAGGATGATGCCTCCCTTCACGAACTGCCCGTTGTAGAACTGAGCCGAGCTGGGCAGGACGATGCCCATCATCAAGGCGAGGCCCGGCTTTCTCGGCACGAGGGAGACTTCGGCGGAGACCTCACCAGCCATGATCTGCTCCATGCGAGCGCGTTCGTAGCTCTTCTCGCTTTGGTAGAACACCGCGCGGGCGTGTTTCTTTTCCACCGAGACCCGATCGGGGGCCAGTTCCAGACATCTTTTGTATGCTGCCTGCGCCTCATCGAAGCGGCCCAGGTCGGCGAGCATATCCCCCAGAAGCTCCCAGGTATCGGGGTCTTCGGGGGCCATCTCGGTCGCACGCGTGATCATCTCCAATGCTCGCGCCTTCTCCTGGCGCATCTTGTGCAGGTGCGCCTGTCGCAGCACCTTTTCCAACTCTTCCGGCCTAGGTGAAAGGGGGTCCATCTACGTACCTTCCCGCACGGCGAGGATGATGTCCTCCACGAGCGGCATTTTCTCCCAGAACTCCTCCATTCCGTAATACTCGCGTTGTTCGGCCTGCATAACGTTGACGATCACGGTGCCGTAGTCCATCAAAACCCACGTGGCTTGCGGCAGTCCCTCCACGTGGTCGATTCGGACCCCCTTTTCGCGCAGGTTTTTCTCGATGCGCTCCACGATGGAGCGCACGTGTACGTCCGAGGTGCCGGTGCATATGAACATGTAGTCGGCCATCGTGCTCTTGCCCTGTATGTCCAGGACGACAGGGTCGAGAGCCTTGAGCTCCTCGGACGCAGCTACCACATTGTCCAACAGTTCTCGAGGCGTCAACGGGCGTCCCCCCGGTATAGAGCTCGCTCGTGGATGTAGTGTTCCACTGCCGCCGGTACGAGGTCTGTGATAGGCATCCCGTTGGCGATACGCTCGCGTACATCCGTGGACGAAATCGGAAGCGCGCGGGCTTGGCACAGTGTCAACTCCATGCCTAGGGAGTTTGGCAGCAGCGCCTGCAACTCCTGCCACGACACGCCTCCGCGCTCGACTGCCACCACTCGGGTGAGGCGAAGCAGTTCCGCTGGTTCCTTCCACTTCGGGAGGTTCACGAGGGCGTCGGTGCCAGCTACGAAGGTGATCGCGATGTCGGGTTCGCTGGTCAGGATCTGGCGCACGGTATCCACGGTGTAGGACGGACCGTCGCGGCGAATCTCGTCTTCCAACACTCGTAGCCCTGGCACTTCGACAGCCGCCAGGCGACACATAACAAGGCGGTCCTCGGCCGGAGCGACCGATCCGCCTTTGAGCGGCTGCAAGCGCGCCGGGACGAGCCAGACCTCCTCCAATGAGAACTCCCCCATGACGTCACTTGCCAGCCGCAGGTGGCCGTTGTGGATCGGATCGAACGACCCGCCGAGCAGACCGATCTGCCTCACGGCTTCTCCACGTACTCCATCTGCACTCCACCAATCACCACCGTCTCGCCCTCCTCGACTCCCTCATCGCGGAGGGCCTGAAGCACGCCCAGTTTCTCCAGTTGGCGGTGCAGGTACTGCAGAGCATCGTAGTTTCCCAAGTCCGTTCTCGACACTAGGCGGTCCACGCCTTCACCGCGGACGTGTAGTTCTCCGTCCACGCGTTCCACCGTCCATTCTCCTGCCCCACGCCGCTCGCCGGGTCGATATACGACCTCTGGCTGGGGATCTTCTTGTTTTGGGGTTCGGTCGAGCAGGTCCGAGAGCGCGAACACCACGGCTTGCACGCCCTGGCCGGTGGCACCCGAGAGCAGGAAGCATGGCGTTTCCGGCTGCTCGGCTGCCAGACGCCGAGCGATTGCATCTGCAGTCTCTTTCGCACCCGGCAAGTCCAGCTTGTTCAGTCCCACGATCTTCGGCTTGTTGGCCAGGCCATGGCCGTATTTCGCCAACTCTCGCTCTACCGTCTGGAAGTTCTCGTAGGGGTCAGAACCGTCGGGCGGAGCGCAATCCACTAGGTGCAGCAGAACGCGGGTGCGTTCGATGTGGCGCAGGAAGCGATCCCCTAAGCCCACGCCCTGGTGCGCGCCAGCGATGAGCCCCGGCATGTCCGCCACCACGAAGCTTTTCTCCCCTGCTCGCACTACGCCGAGGTTCGGCACGAGAGTGGTGAACGGGTAGTCGGCAATCTTGGGTCGAGCCGCGCTGATTGCCGCGATGAAGGTGGACTTGCCTGCGTTGGGCAGGCCGACTATTCCCACGTCCGCCACCAGTTTCAGCTCGAGCTTCACCCGCCTCTTCTGGCCTGGCTCCCCTTTCTCGGAGAAGCGAGGCGTCTGTCGCACCGAATCTGCAAATGCCGCATTCCCGCGCCCGCCCTTTCCCCCTCGGGCTATCACGCGGCGGTCGCCGTGCCTCAGCACCTCGGCAATGCGCTCGCCGGTTTCAACATCCAGCGCGACGGTCCCACAGGGCACCCGAATCTCGCAGTCGGCTGCGCTAGCGCCGTCCTTCAGTCCACCGGCACCATCGGTGCCGCGCTCGGCTTTGAATCTAGAACGATAGCGAAAGTCCAGTAGCGTGCCGAGCCCGGAGTCTGCCACGAGCACTACGTCTCCGCCCTTGCCACCATTCCCTCCATCGGGGCCGCCGCGGGGCACGTGCTTCTCGCGGCGGAAGGATACGGCTCCGTTGCCGCCCGCGCCGGACGTCACCTCTATCTCGACTTCATCCAGGAACACGTTCGGATTCTACCGTTCCGGCTATCGTCGGGCCTTCGCCAATGATCTCGGGCCCCGCTCGCGGGGCCCGAGCCTTAGCAAATCGGAGCGTGAAACTAGCGCTTCTTGGCAGGCGGAGCGGTGGGTCCGACCTGCTCGGGAAGAAGGTGCATGTTGACAATCTTCTTGGCTATCTGGTCGCGCCAGTTCTTCGCCAACTTATCGATCGTCGTCTTGTGGAACGACGCATCCTCCTTGGTTACGGTGACCAGCAGCCGGTTCTTCACGAGAATCTTGCGCTCAGTCTTGTCGGGCTTAACGACGACGTCCTTGTCCGTAATCTTGGTCTCACCCAGGATATCGATGAGCCTAACCTCGACTTCGGCAACACGTTGTGCGGGCGTTTTCCCTGCTGCGGCGGTCTTGATCTCGAACAGCGTGACTCCGCCGAACGCCACGGGGTCGGCAAAGACCGGCGATACTACGGCAGCGAGAAAAGCCGCGGCAAGCAAACGGTGCGTGAACATCCTGACTAACCTCCTTGTTCGGGCGACCCATTCTCGCCCCTGGCCATTATACCGATGGGCACCTCCGGGACGTTCCCTAGGGCATGGTACGCTAAGGATAATCTTTGATCAGACGAGGACCTACGCCATGGGAACCCATTCCGATGACAGCATCCGCGAGTTCGCCACCCGTCACACAGCCGAGGTGGAACCGCTGCACACCAAGGCCGCCCTCGCATCTTGGGAGTTCGCCACGACGGGCAAGCCCGAGGCCATGCAGCGCGCAGCGGAGTTGGAAAAGCTGTACCGCGGTATCTATGCGCGCCCCCATGAGTACGACTTTCTGCACAAGACCTCGGTCGAGAAGTTCACGGATCCCGTGATGAAGCGGATGCACCGCGTGCTTCTGAACGCATACACGGGACACCAGATGTCGCCCGAAGCTCTTGCCGCCATCGTGGACAAGGAAAAGGAAGTTGCCGCAGTCTACAACAACTTCCGGGCGGACTTCCGCGGCGAAAAGGTTCCGAACAACGTGTTGGACGAAGTGCTGCACAAGAGCTCGGACATCGTCGAGCGCCGGGAGGCATGGGAAGCCAGCAAGCAGATTGGACCGCTTGTCGCCGACAACATACGCGAGCTCGCTCGCATGCGGAACACCGAGGCCCGGCGTTTGCACTTCAGCGATTTTCATACGCAGTCTCTGCGCTTGCAAGAGTTCGATGTGGACGAACTGATGGCACTACTCGCGGATCTGGACCGTGCGAGCATGAAGGGCTTCACCGAGGTGAAGGCGAAGGTGGACGAGGAGATCGCCGAGCGGTGCGGACTAACCGATGCAGACGCATCGCTTCCGTGGAACTACCCCGATCCTTACTTTCAGGGCGCACCGCGCTCCAAGGTGGAGCTAGACAAGTACTTCGCGAACAAGGACCTCGTCGCGATCACCACTCGGTTCTTCGACCGCATCGGCTTGCCGGTAGACGACCTCATCGAGCGATCGGACCTGTTCGAACGCGAAGGGAAAAATCAGCATGCGTTTTGCACGGATATAGATAGGCGGGGCGACGTGCGCGTGTTGTGCAACGTGCGACCCACGGCGAGGTGGATGGGCACGCTTCTGCACGAGTATGGGCACGCCGTGTACGATAAGTTCATTGAGCCATCTTTGCCATGGCTGCTTCGCAGTCCCAGTCACATACTGACTACGGAGGCAGTCGCCATCTTCTTTGGGAGTCTCGTGACCACCGACGCGTGGCTCATCGAGTATGCCGGTGTGCCTGCAGAGGAAGCCGCCGCGGTAGCTGCCGCCGCGCGCGAGCAAGACCGCATGCAGAAGCTGATCTTCACGCGATGGGTGCTCGTGATGACACACTTCGAGCGTGGGATGTATCAGGATCCGGAACGTGACTTGAACGCTCTGTGGTGGGAGTTGGTTCAAGCTAAGCAGTTGGTGCGTAAGCCAGAGGGCCGTGACATGCCGGACTGGGCCACGAAGATGCATGTCGCCCTAGCCCCTGCGTACTACCACAACTACCTACTCGGCGATCTGTATGCATGTCAGCTACGGCACTTCATCCTGAGCAAGGTGATTCCCAGTGGTGATATGCGGGAGATGGTAACAAGTCCCAAGCTGGGCGAGTTTTTCCGAGAGGGTCTATTCAAGATGGGCGACCTGTTCGATTGGCGAGAAACGATTCGTCGGACTACGGGCGAGCCGCTCAACCCCTCCTATTTCATTGCCCAGACGAAGGAAGGATAGCGTTCATCGCGCTGCGTACATCGGCCGCCCGGATTATGCGCAGTCCCGAGTCGGACGCGACCTTCTGGGCCGTAGGTATCAAGGCGGTGCGGAAACCCATCCGCGCCGCTTCCTTGAGACGGCGATCCGCGTGGCTGACGGAGCGGAGCTCTCCGGCAAGTCCTACCTCGCCGAACGTGACGAGGTCACTGGGCAGCGGGGTGTCTTTGACGCTGGAAAGGGCCGCCATAAGGGCGCACAGATCGGCTGCGGGTTCTTCCACTTTCAGGCCACCTGCGATGTTCAGGAAAACGTCTTGCCCGCCCATGCGGAAGCCTAGCCGTTTCTCCATCACGGCGATCACGATGGTCATTCGGTTGTAGTCCACTCCCGTGAACACGCGGCGCGGGTTCGTGAGAAAACTCGGAGTGCATAGGACCTGCACTTCCGCCAGCAGGCACCGCGAACCCTCCATCACTGGCATGACCGCGGAGCCCGGCGCCCCCTCGGCCCGCTCTGCAAGTAACGCGGCAGAGGGGTTCTCGACAGGACGGAGTCCATCCTCGGCCATTTCGAACAGCGCAACCTCGTCGGTTGCGCCGAACCGATTCTTGGTAGCCCTTAGCACCCGATACGGAACACCCCGCTCCCCCTCGAAGTAGAGCACAACATCCACTAGGTGCTCCAGCACCCTAGGGCCTGCGATCGCGCCTTCTTTGGTCACGTGTCCGATGAGCAGTATCGAAACACCGTGTTCCTTTGCGATGCGCTGCAAGCGACTGGCCGCCTCCCTCACTTGTGAGACGCTCCCCTGTGCCGAGTCCAGCGCGTCCGTGCGCACCGTCTGGATAGAATCCACGATGGCGACGTGGCCTTGAAGTAAGTGGGCCTCCATCTCCTCGACCAGCGTCTCGTCGGTCACTAACAGGTTGCATGGTGCGCCGCCGAGACGCGCCATGCGAAGAGCCACCTGCGCAGGCGACTCCTCGGCAGACACATACACCACGGGTCCGGCCTCACACAGTCCCACGGCGGCTTGCGATACGATGGTGGACTTCCCCACCCCGGGTTCCCCCGCCACTAACACCACGGAGCCACGCACCAAGCCGCCACCGAGTAGCGTGTCGAGCGTGGGGAGGCCGGTCGAAGCGCGCTCCTGCGGCTGGGGAGCCACCTCTGATATTGGAACGAGCTGTGAGGGTGGTGACGCAGAATGCTGGATGTGAGAGGCCGTCGGCTCCTCAATGAGGCTATTCCATGCGTCGCACGCGGGACACCGCCCAAGCCACTTTGGCGTACCTGCACCGCACTCCTGGCACACGAAGGTGGTGCTGCGCTTAGCCACGGGACTGCACGAGGCTCTCGAGTGCTGCAAGCGGACCGACTGCTACGGCGTGACGGATATCGTCAACGATGGGCTGCAGCTGCTGCGCCATCGCCTCCTCGTCCGGCGGTCGTTCGAGGTCGAAGAAATGATCCGCACCGATCTTTGCCGCCAGCTCCACAGGGATCTCATCCGGAATGGGCACACCGGATAGGTGGGCAACCGCGGCGGTCCACATCCTGGGCACCGTCGAGAGGTTGTAGCCCCCTCCCCCGAGTCCCACGAGCGGAAGATCGTAGCCGGAGACGATGCGCACCGCTTCGAGCCAGCCCTGAGCCGTCATCGAGAGCTGGCCGAGCGGGTCCATATAGTGCGGGTCGGTCCCCATCTGCAGCACCACCGCTTCTGGCTCGAACAGCTCGAAGCTGCGTCGGAGGGCAGGTTCGAACGCTGCGAGCCACAGCGAGTCGGTGGTGCCGGGCGGCATGGGCACGTTGACCGACGAACCCGCGCCGGGTCCTTCGCCGATCTCGCTTACGTGCCCCGTGCCCGGAAACAATGAGCGACCGTCTTGGTGGATGGAAAATGTTAGGACCGATGGGTCGTCATAGAATAAGAATTGCACACCGTCGCCGTGATGGAGGTCAATATCCACATATGCCACGCGGGCGAACCGTTCGCAGAGGATGGAACACGCGATAGCGCAATCGTTGAAGATGCAGAATCCCGCCGCTCGACTGCGCATCGCGTGGTGCAGACCACCCGTGATATTGAATGCTACCTCTGCACCATTAACGACGGCGTAGGCGGCTGCGATCGATGCACTGGTGTAGGCCAAAGAGGCCTCGAACATCCCTGGGAACGCCGGGTTGTCTGTCGCACGCAGCCCGAACTCCAGTTCAGCAACATGACCATCGCTCGCGCGCTCCACCGCGACGACGTAATCGTGGGAGTGGCAGCGCAGCAGTTCGTCAGTGTGCGCCAGCTTCGGCTCCTCCACGCGCATGCCATCGGTAACGCCCACTGCGGCTAGCAGCTCCAACGTGCGCCGGAGTCTCTCCGGGCGAAGCGGGTGGGGGTGACCGAAGTCGTACTCATAGGAGCCTGGGTGAAAGAAAAACCTGCGCTTCTCGGTGTCGCTCATAGCACCCCCGCAGCGACCATAGCGTCTCTGACCAGACTCCGCTGCTCCGATGTCAGGGGCACGAGCGGCAACCGAACCGGCCCCACGTCGAAGCCCAGCATCCCTACGGCTTCCTTCACCGGCGTCGGGCTGGTGGTGCAGAATAGCGCTCTGCAGAGTGGGGCCGTCTGGCGGTGCAGCCGAAGCGCTTCTGCACCATTGCCGGACACGTAGGCTTCTATCATTTCACGGATCGCCTTGCCCGCAACGTGAGCCATGACACTCACGACGCCGTAGCCCCCCACCGCCAGCACGGGGAGCGTCAGCGCATCGTCCCCACTGTACACCCTTCTGCCCTCCGGAACCGCGGCGCACAGCTCGGATATCTGCCCGATGTTGCCACTGGCTTCTTTCACTGCGATCACGTTCGAACAGGCATCCATCAGCCGCAGTATCGTCGCGGGCTCCACGTTCACCGAGGTCCTGCTGGGAATATTGTAGATGAGCACCGGAAGTTTCGTGCGGGAGGCTATGGCTTCGAAGTGGCGGAACAGGCCATCCTGAGAGGGCTTGTTGTAGTAGGGCGCGACCAGCATCACACCGTCCAGGCCCATCTTCTCCGCCTCGATGGTCACCCGGATGGATTGCTCCGTGTCGTTGCTTCCCGTGCCAGCCACGACGGCCGCTCGTTGTCCGACGGCATCTCGAACGGTTCCAAACACCGCGATCTTCTCTTCGTGGCTCAGGGTCGGAGACTCCCCCGTGGTACCTGCCACCACGATGCCCGAGCTTCCCGTGTCCACCAAGTGACCAGCGATTCGCGCCATCTCTGCGTGATTGACGTTCCGCCCGTCAGACGAGAAGGGGGTCACGATCGCTGTCAGCAGCCTTCCCCAATCTCGCATGTCACACCGCCTTTCACATCGTACAGGTTCCGCCTGTTATCTTGTGCAAATCTCATAAGGACTAGCTTGCCACTTCCCGCATCAACTCTGCGATCTGAATGCTGTTCAGGGCCGCACCCTTGCGAAGCTGATCGCCAGAAACGAGCAAGTTTATAGCCCTGGGGTTATACGTATCTCGTCGTATCCGCCCCACGAGCACCTCGTCACGACCTGTTGCCTCGATCGGCATGGGGAAGTGATTTGCTGCCGGATCGTCCACGACCGCGACGCCTGGAAAGCGCGAGAGGACCTCATGTGCACGGTTCACATCCACATCGGCATCGAACTCGACATAGGCCGATTGGGTGTGAGCGCGCAGCACCGGGACCCTCATGCACGTTGCGGTTACACCAAGATCGTGCTGACCCAAGATTCGTCGCGACTCGGCCTCGATCTTGCGCTCTTCTTCGTTTCTCAGGGTCTCGTCCAGGGGGCTATCGTGGCTGAATACGTTGAAAGCGATCTGGTGGGGCAGAGCTTTCGGAATGACGCTCTCACCGCGAAGCACTGCGCCGGCTTGGTCAATCAATTCCTGCATGGCCTTCGCCCCCGCCCCGCTCGCCGCCTGATACGTGGAAACGATGACACGGCGGACGGGCGCAAGGGCCCTCAGCGGGGCCACGGCCATCAGCAGGATAATGGTGGAGCAGTTCGGGACGGCTGCCAGACATGTGTCGGAGGTGATCTCGTCACCGTTGATCTCGGGTATGACGAGTGGCACGCCCGAGTTCATTCGGAATGCGCTCGAGTTGTCCACTACCCGCGCGCCGGCTTCTATTGCCTGGGGGGCCAACTCCCGAGCGGTGCCGGAGCCTGCAGAGAAGAAGACGAGGTCCAAGCCGTCGAAGCACCCCTCTGCTGCTGCCCTAACAACGTGGTCTGCCCCGAGAGCCTCCAGTGTCTTGCCCTCCGATGCTGCTGACGCGAAAAGCCTCAGTTCGCCCACCGGCATCCGCCGAGAGCCGAGAAGATTCAAGAACTCCTGTCCTACAGCTCCCGTAGCGCCGACCACACCGATGTTCCAAGGACGAGACACCCGACACCTACCTGTTCCCACGAAGTTGTGCGTGAATGGAAAGTGTACCTGGCTACAGAACCGCTTCAAGACCGACCACGAGCCCTTCGACATCGAAGACCTTCCGGATGGCGAGGAGCACTCCGGGCATGAAGCACTTGCGGTCGAAGGAGTCGTGACGAATGGTCAGAAGCTCGCCGGGCTGTCCGAACAAGACCTCTTGATGGGCCACGAGACCGGGCAGACGGACGCTATGGATGCGGACGCCGCACACCTCCGCTCCCCTCGCAGCAGAATTTTCCTTCGGTCCGGCACACCCAGCGCTCTCCGACATCATTTCGGCGGTGCGAATGGCCGTGCCGGACGGCGCGTCCAGCTTCTGACCATGATGGAGTTCGATGATCTCCCGATTGGGATAGTACTTGGCTGCTTCTGCGGCAAACCTCATCATCAGCACTGCGCCGAGTGCGAAGTTCGGGACGAGCAGCCCGCCGAGACCGTTGGCACGAAGCAGCGAGTCCAGTTCCGCTCTGTTTTCTGCGCTGACCCCGCTCGTGCCGATCACAGGTCTAACACCGAGTTGTGCTGCACGCCTGGCGTTCTCCGTCGCGGCGTCAGGCTGCGTGAAGTCCACCAACACATCACACCTTGCTTGGGTCAATGCCGACGGGAGGTCACCCGCAATCGGTACACCGTTGGGTGCGATGCCCGCGAGTGTGCCACTGTCCTCACCGACATGGCCGCGGTCGATCGCCGCAGTAAGGACTAGACCATCATCGCCGGCGACCGCCGCGACCACTTCGCGGCCCATTCGTCCAGCGGCTCCGCATACCCCTATGCGAAGCGGCGATGGTGTGGACATGCTAGGCCTGCGCCTCCCGCCCGAAGGGACCTACTGCGGTGAGGCTCATTCTGTCTTCGCCAAAGCACTCGGCGGCCGCCCGTTGCAGGTCCTCGGGCTTCACAGCGTTGATACGCTCGATAGTCTCTTCTAGGGGCACCACACGCTCGAAGTACAGCTCGTTCCTAGCCATGCGCGACATCCGACTGCTCATGCTCTCGAGCCCTAGAACCAGGTTTCCGCGGATCTGGTTCTTGACACGCTCTACCTCGTCCGCAGGAGGTGGCTCGGACACCACTTTGTTCAACTCGACTCGGATCAGATCCAGCACCTGAGGGAAGTTGGCAAGGCTAGTACCGCCATACACCGTGAACAGACCGCCCTCCGCATGACAGGTCGTATAGGATCCTATCGCGTAGGCCAGTCCTCTCTTTTCCCTGATCTCCTGGAAAAGCCGGCTGCTCATGCTACCACCTAGCAGTGCATCCAGTACGCCGGCAACATACTTCTTGGGGTCGTGCTGACCGTAGCCGCGTCCGCCATAACAGAAGTGAACCTGCTCCACGTCTCTCGCCAGCGATTGGCGCTGCGGCTTGAGATCCGGAGGCTGCTCGTTAGAGACGGCCGCAAACCCGGACAGCAGTCCGAGGCGTTCCTCCACCATACGCACCACATCAGCCGGATCGGCGTTGCCAGCGACACTAACAACGATGCGATTCGGCCGATACCGACGCTCGATGTAGTCCACCAGGCCTTCCCGCTTTATCGCTGATACGGACTCTGCAGTACCTATCACCGGGGGAGCGAGCGGATGGCCGTCCCAGCATGCTCGGGCGTGCAGGTCGTGCACCAAGTCGTCCGGCTCATCCTCGTGCCGCTTGATCTCATCCAGGATCACTTGCCGCTCGCGGGCCAGTTCCTCGGGGTCGAATAGCGAGTTGACCAGCATGTCGCATAGCACGTCCATAGCGACCGGGAGGTCATCGGAAAGCACGCGCGCGTAGTAGCACGTGAACTCGCGGTCCGTGAACGCGTTGAGAGAGCCACCGCGTCCCTCGATCTCTTCCGCGATCTGCTTAGCCGTGCGGGATTTGGTACCTTTGAACATCATGTGCTCCAGCACGTGCGAGATACCGGCTTCCTGAGGGCTCTCGTAGCGCGAGCCGGTGCCTACCCACAGCCCGAGGGCCACGGACTCCACATAGTCCACTGGTTCCACCAAAACCCGCAGACGGTTCGCTAAGACAGTGCGTTCAATGCGGTTTGTACTCATAGCACCCCTAAAGTCTCGATCGGACTGCTGCCATGCCCCGATCGATCGTCGAGAGACTTCGCTCCGCTGACCAGCAGTTCCCCCATGACTGCGACGGCCGGCTCCCGCCGGCCGTCGCTCACCTCTCAGCGACTAGCGCCGAGGTCGGAACCGAGCCTGAGGCCCATCGTCTTGCCGCGGGCCTCGGTCATTGCCTTGCGGCTTGTCGCCCCGGGCCGGACCACGATCCCCGGGTCCATGTCCTCGGTCGCCTCCACGCTCACCGCCTCCTCGAGACGGGCCACCACGATTCGGTCGAGGGCCATCGCCGCCAGCCCGCGGGCCTCTGTCACTTGGCCCGCGACCGTAGGAGCCGCCTCCGCCTCCAGAGCGCTCAGCTTGGGCCCCGACCGGTCGGTTCGCCTCGTCCAAGCTTTCCAGAGTCTGTGGCAGGCCCAAAGCCGTCAGGTTCAGCCTTCCGAGGTTGTCCACCTCATCAATTTTGACGCGGATCGAGTCGCCGATCTGAACCACTTCCTCGGGTCGGCGAATGCGCCATCGTACGAGCTTGTCCACAGGAACCAGGCCTTCGCGGCCGGGCAAGAACTCCACGAATGCACCTCGGCCGGTGAAGCGAGTGACGACGCCGTCGTACTCGGACCCGATGACCGCCTCTTGCGTGAGGTCGCGGATCATCTTCTGGGCAAGTTCGCCGCCCTCGAAGGTCGGTGCGGCGATGTACACCTTACCGGTCTGCTCGATGTCAATCTCGGCTCCTGAGAGCGCGCAGATCTTCTGGATGACCCGGCCGCCGGGGCCGATGACCTCGCCGATTTTGCTCGGGTCAATCTCCATTATGAAGATGCGCGGCGCGTACTGCGACAGGCTCTCTCTCGGCTCCGGAATAGTGGACACGATGCAGTCGAGAATGACCATTCGCGCCTGTCGTGCTTGCTCGAGCGCCTGTGCCAAGTCCTCTCTGGTCAGGCCACCGATCTTGGCGTCGAGTTGCAACGCCGTAATCCCATCGCGTGTGCCGGCCACCTTGAAGTCCATGTCCCCGCAGGCGTCCTCGATGCCTTGGATGTCCGTCAAGATCACACGTCGCTCGGAGTCGCTGATCATCCCCATGGCGATCCCGGCGACAGGCGCAGAGATTTTCACGCCCGCGTCCATCAGGGCCAAGGTGCTTCCACACACGCTCGCCATCGAGGAAGAGCCGTTGGACTCCAAGACCTCCGAGACCAGAAGGATGGCATAGGGGAAGCTCTCCTCATCCGGGATCACCGGCTTCAGCGCGCGCTCGGCCAGTGCGCCGTGGCCCACCTCTCGTCTTCCCGGGCCGCGCATGAAGCGGGTCTCACCCGTCGAGTACGGCGGGAAGTTGTAGAAGTGCATGTAGCGCTTCCGGGTGTCCTCTTCGAGGCCGTCTATGATCTGGGCGTCGTCCAGCGGGCCGAGGGTGACCGAGGTGAGAACCTGCGTCTGCCCTCGGGTGAAGAGACCACTTCCGTGTGTTCGAGGCAAGAGCCCCACCTCTGCACTCAACTCACGAATGTCGGTGGGACCACGCCCGTCGGGTCGCTTGCCGGTAGCGAGGAGCGAGGAGCGCACGGCCTCTTTGATCAACTTGTCCACCGCTTCGCCGACTTGAGCCTGCAGGCTCTCGTCTTCGAATCGCTCTGCCATTTTCTCGACGATGTCTGCCTTCAGGTCATCCAGTGCGGACTCCCGGCTGAGTTTGTCTGGGTTCTGCAGCGCACTCTGGATATCGGCGGCACACTCGGTGCGAACCGTCTGCAACACCGTCGGGTCTATGAGGAACAGGGGCACCTCGGCCTTAGGCTTGCCGGCTAGAGCGACAAGTTCCTCTTGCAGTTCGCACAGCTCGCGGATGACACCTTGCCCGAGTTCCATGGCGTCCAGCATGACCGACTCTGGCACCCACTTGGCCCCTGCCTCGACCATCACAATCTGGTCTTTCGTGCCCGCCAGAACCAGATCGAGGTCCGACTGATTAATTTGCTCGACCGAAGGAAACGCGATCATCTCGCCCTGGATCAGCCCCACTCGCACGCAGGCGATGGGGCCGCCGAAGGGGATGTCGGAGACGCAGAGGGCAGCAGATGCGGCCGTAACGGCCACGACGTCGCTCGGATTGTCAGCCTCGGTGGAGAGGGTCGTAACGATGACCTGGACGTCATTCCGCATGCCATCTGGGAACAATGGTCGAAGCGGGCGGTCAATCAGGCGCGATGTGAGCACAGCCTTGTCGCTCGGGCGTCCCCCGCGCTTGATGAAGCCGCCGGGGATCTTCCCTACACTGTACTTTCGCTCTTCGTAGTCGCACGTTAGGGGGAAAAATCCCTGCCCCTCGCGAGGGGTGCGGGCCATGGTCGCGCAGGCAAGGACGATGGTGTCGCCCACCCCTGCAACAACCGCGCCGCCGGCCTGTTTCGCCAGCCGCCCGCTCTCGAATGCGAACAGCTTGCCGGCGATCTCCCGGCTGACAGTATGAATCATTGTAGTTTGTTTTAGCTCGATGGCTACGGAGCCTAGCCGCGGATACCAAGACGCTTGATTAGCTCGCGGTATCGTTCGATGTCCACGTTACGAAGGTATTGCTGAAGCCTTCGGCGGCGGCCAACCAGAAGCAGCAGGCCCCGCCGAGAATGGAAGTCCTTCTTGTGGGTGCGCAGATGGTCTGTGATGGACTGAATGCGAGCGGTCAGCAAAGCAATCTGCACGTCGGCAGAACCCGTGTCCCGTTCCGCTCGTCCGTATTCCGTTACGATCTGCGCTTTTGTTTCACGCGGCAGCGGCATATACCGTGGCCTCCGATGTTCCTTCCGTCAGTGTGTCGGAGGGCCGCGTTATGCCGCTCTGCGCCGGCGCCTTCTCTGAAGCACCTGCGGACAACGGCACGAGACAGCCCCATCCGACCTTAACACGACTGTACCACGGGCCGAGCCTACATTGCTAGCCTGGCTCGGGGGCATGGGTCGTCAAGGTACGCGGCGTATCTGTGGGTCGGTAAAAATGTCGCTCTCGTCTCGCGAGGTGCTCGAGAACTCCGAAACGATGCATCCCTCCGGTCCGGCCTGGAACCAGTGTAGCGTGTTGGGCTCCAGCGTGTACTGCTCGCCCGGTCTCAACGTGATTTCGTGCCACACGGTGTAATGCGCTTCCCTACCCGCGGGCGGTTTGGCCTTCGGGTTGGGAGTAGGGTCGCCAGGCACATACAGATAGACCTCTCCCTGCCGGCATCTGAAGGTCTCGCGCTTCCCCGGCTGCCCCGCGATCGCGGGGTGGCGGTGCTCCGGGCACGTCTGACCCGGCAAGAGCACCAGTTCCTTGGCACAATACCGGTCGTTGTTCTCGTAGACGAGCAGCAGAAGGCCGGTCTTTTCGAACTCGTCTAATCCGAAGTCGGCAATCTCGATCCGACCAGCCTCCTCTTCGGTCACGGCGATCCCGGCCCCACGGAGTTTGTCCACGGTCAGGCGGGCATATTTGGCTCTCTCTTCGGCTGTCATAGACGCTCCCTTCGGTCACGGCCACGAGCATCCTGGGCCCCTGGAGTAGAATCCGCCCGTGGCCAGGGTGTTTTTCAGTCTCGGCTCGAACCTCGGGGACAGCCCAGCGCATCTAAGATACGCGATTGAGCGGATTGCCCGCGAGATCGGTCCTATCTTGCACGTGTCGTCGTTGTACCGCACTGCCCCACAGGGTGTCAGCCACCAGCCTGACTATCTGAATGCCGTGGTGGGCTGTGACACTTCACTCGGACCCGAGGAGGTGCTGGGGCGCTGTCTGGCCATAGAAGCCGCTCGGGGCCGCATTCGAGAGTTCATGCCTCCGTCGCTTGCGGTGGAGGCTGACGCGTGCGTGGGGACTGGGACCAGCGATGCCTCCACCGCAAGCGGTGGAGGCATCGCTCCCCGCACCCTGGACATTGACCTTCTCCTGTACGACGACCTGCAGATCGAGACGGACTCGCTATGCATCCCCCACCCGCGGATGGAACAGCGTTCGTTCGTACTGACCCCGCTGGCCGAGATCGAGCCGAACCTAATCCTCCCGTCTGGCGCTTCCGTGTGCGAGCTCCTTGCCCGTGATGAGATTCGTGCGCAGCGCGTGGAGCGACTGGGCGAACTCGCGGCATCCTTCCATCCGACTTATTGATAGGGGGTCATCGAAATGCCCGCGATGAAATTCCGCTATACGGCGCGCGATGCGATGGGACACGAGGTCTCCGGGCTCGTGACCGCCGATACCTCGGCGGCGGTGCAGCAGCAGCTTCGGTCACGCGGATACGATCCGCTCGCCGTCGAGCCGGTCGGCCACGTGCCCGGGCAGGCGGCTCTGCGCGCGGTTCGGGGCGGAATCAGCCCGTACGCGCTGGCTCCCTTCTACTCCCAACTTGCCATGATGTTGAAGGCGGGCATGGCGATGCCGAGCGCACTCGAGAGCCTCTCGCGGCAGACCGCGAACCCACGCTTACGTGCAGCCATCATTCGGCTCTCGCAGGAGACCGATGCGGGTTCGTCACTGAGGGAAGCCATGCAGCGATGCGCACCGACATTCTCGCCACTAGAGGTGGCGATTGTTGGGGCAGGTGAGAAGGGAGGCTTCCTGGACAACGCATTGCGCCATCTCTCGGACTACCTCGAAAGCGATATCGAGATTCGACGACTGCTTCGGGTGCAGCTTGCTTATCCCGTTCTTCTGTTAGTGTTCGCTATCGTCTTGCCATTCGGGGTCAACGCCTTCATTCGGGGGGTGGTAGGTAGTTCTGGCATGACGATCAAGGCGCCGCTTAGTGATGCGGGCGTACTGCTCACGGTAGCCGCTGCTGTTATCGTGGTCACGGTGTTGTTTCGGCTGGCAATGCGCTCCGAACGCTTCCGCCTTTGGTGGGACGCGTTTCGTCTCAACTTCCCAGTAGTAGGCAAGACGGCACGCATCGCTGCCATGGGACGATTCGGACGCGCACTGGGTGCACTCCATGCATCCGGCGTGCCGTTGGGAGACGCGCTTCGACTAGCCGGCGACAGCTCGGGCAGCGTGGTCATTGCGTCGAAGGCACATGACGCTGCACCCCGAATCGAGGCTGGCGCCCCCATCGCGCAGACGCTCGCTGACACGCAGGTTTTCTCTCCAATGCTGATCGACATGCTCCGGACGGGAGAGCAGACCGGTGAGTTGAATGCCATGATGACCAGTGTCGCGCAGGCCTGCGAGGCAGAGTCGAAGGTACGAGCCAAGCAGTCGGCTATGGGGTTCTCCGTCCTCGTGTATGTCGGGATCATGATCTACATCGCATACATGATCTTGTCGTTCTATGCCGGATATGCGACTGGATTGCTCAAGGAGTTCTAGTGCCGGCGATTGACCACTACCGCATCTTGGGTTTGGATCGGCATGCGACGCAGGAAGAGATCAAGGCCCGGTACCGGCAGTTAGTTCGGGAGCTGCACCCAGACGTGAGCTGCTCTCCGGAGACCACCGCCCGCTTTGTTCAGGTCACCGAGAGCTATCGAGTTCTGTCCGACCCTGTACGCAGGTCTAACTTCGATGCGATTCTGGACATCGAGAGTAGGCGATCGGGCAATAAAGCTGGTACGGCCCCGAGTTCCGGTGAGCGGCGACAGGCATCGAGCGAACAAGCCCCGAAGGCAGGGCCTTCGCCGACTAGTGCGTCGAGAGAGGTCAGAGAGCGACTGGACGCTGCGCACATCCACTTTGCTACCGGGCGCCTGCGCCTTGCCGAGCAGGAAGCCAAGACGCTTATCGGACGCTACCCCCGCCTTGCGCCGGCTTATGCACTATTGGGGGACGTGTACCGAACACAGCAGAAGTGGGACGTCGCGGCACGGATGTACTCCTTGGCCATCCAGTACGCCCCGCACGATCGCAGTTTCGAGCGACGCTATCAGCAGGTGCTGGACAAGCTCGAGGAGATTCGCCTCGCCAAGCAGGGGCCTCTCGCGAGGAGCATCCGCAACCGCAACGTCGCACTAGGTGTGTCCCTCATCGTGCAACCTGTGCTGATGGGTTTCGTATGCGTGTCCAACGACGCACCGCTCGCACTGCTTCCGATGATCCTACACTGGACCCCCAGTCTGCTCCTCATGATGTTCGTGAGCGGGGCGATCACAGGAGTGCTGCTGTCTGCGTCCGAACAGTTGGATCGGTGGGAGTCGCTCGGCTCGCTCGGCGGAAGGTTCTCGCGTGCGGGCGTGTATGGCGTAGTGGCCGCCATCCAGTTCTGGGTGGCACTAGTTGCGTACGGCGTGTCGGCCCTGCTGCAGGAAGCCGGCTCGCCGAGCCTCACACGCCTGTTCGGATGGACCACTATTCTCACCGCTTGTTTCGCCGTGGCATTTTCACTACCCCAACCCCACGGCTGGGCCGAGGTTGCGATCTGGGGCGGCAACGTGCTCTTCCTCGGAGCCCTCGCAGGCTGGCGCGTGATGGACGCGTTCAAGGGGTAGGGCGCATGGCTCAGGCAACACGGAGACGCAAGCGACACGTCGAACGTAGCGACAGCAGCGGGCGAATGGGAGGACAGAGATGACAACGAACCAGGGCGGATGGCAGTCGAAGCGCAGGTTTCGCCTCATTTTGAGAGACACCGGGATGATGCGCGAGATGGGCGGCGACGAGCTCTCCGAAGCCGTTCTGATGGTGGACAACCTGTTCATCCGCGCACTGGAGCAGAACGCTTCCGACATCCACCTCCAACCGGAGAGGCAGCAGCTCAAGGTGCGTTACCGCATAGACGGCGTGCTACACGACTTCGGGCAGTTTCCGCCCGAGATCGCTCAGAACATCGTCGCACGCATCAAGCTGGCCGCCAACATGCAGATTGATGAGCGCCGTGAACCGCAGGACGGGCGTATCGACATGGAGTTCGAAGAGCGACGGCTCAGTTCTCGTGTCTCCTGCCTTCCCTCCCTGAACGGCGAGAAGGTGGTGATGCGCATCCTCGACCCAGGAGCGATGAAGGTGGACCTGGACAAGCTGGGGATGAACGCAGACGTTCGCGAGAAGTGGGAACGCGCGATCTCCCAACCGTACGGCCTGATCTGCGTGACAGGACCGACCGGTTCGGGCAAGACATCCACCCTCTACGCCTCGCTGATCAAGCTGAACCGCCCGGAGACCAACATCGTCACGGTAGAGGATCCCATCGAGTACGAGTTCGAGAGCCGGGTGTGCCAGGTGCAGGTCACCGAGAAGATGCCCTTTGCTAGGGTCATCCGCACCTTCCTGAGGCAGGACCCTGACATCATGATGGTCGGCGAGATGCGAGACACCGAGTCGCTCGCCATCGGCATCCACGCGGCGCTCACCGGCCATCTCGTGCTTACCACCATTCACACCAACAACGCAGTAGAGACTGTGCAGCGCATGTTCGACATGGGTGCAGAGCCCTACCTCGTCGCGAGTACGACCGTAGCAATCATGGCGCAGCGTCTCGTCCGTCTCAACTGCCCGAAGTGCCGCGAGCCTTTCGTGCCGCCCGAGAACGAGTTGATCGCGCTCGGCCTCGGGCCCGAGCGGATCGGGAACGCTCAGTTCTTCCGAGGCAAGGGCTGCGAGGCATGCCGTAAAACGGGCTACAAGGGTCGCATCGGCGTCTTCGAATTGGTCACTGCAACGCCAGAGTTTCGCACCGCCATCGCACGAGGAGGGGCCTCACCCGACCTTCTGCATGCGGCTCGGCAGCAGGGCATGCGAACCATGATGGAGGACGGCCTGCAGAAGATCCTGCAGGGCTGGACGACGCCTGCGGAGGTTCTTCGGGCCGTATACACGGGTGTGGCCGATGCGTAGGTCGGCCTTCCGGCCCACGTTGGGAAGGTGCCCCGGCGGTTTGGTAGAATAGGCCGTTCCAATCCGAGGCCCATCGGCGCGACGATGGCCGAACTTGGGACCTCAACCCGGAGATGAATGCGCAAATGGTCGAACTGGGCCCCTTGTACACCGCAGTGCTCGAAGGTAAGGCGAACACGGCGAGAAGCATCGTCGAAGAAGCCCTTGCGGAAGGTATCGACCCCAACACATTGCTCACCCAATACATGATCCCCGCGATGGACGAGGTCGGCAAGCGCTATGAGGCGAACGAGTACTTCGTACCCGAGCTGCTGATCTCCGCCCGCGCGATGAAGGCTGCGATGGAGCTGATCCGGCCCGCTCTGGTGGCCGGCGGCAGCAGCTTTTCCGGCAGGGTCGTGATCGGGACCGTGAAGGGCGACCTGCACGATATCGGCAAGAACCTCGTTGCGGCGATGCTGGAAGGCGGCGGGTTCGAAGTGGTGGACCTCGGCGTGGACGTGAGTCCCGAGAAGTTCGTGCAGGCAGCACAGGACAACGACGCTCAGATAGTGGCAATGTCGGCCCTATTGACAACCACCATGCCGGGGATGAAGGCAACGGTGGATGCCATCAAGGAAGCCGGCCTGCATGGCAAGGTAAAGGTGATGATAGGCGGCGCACCCGTGACGCAAGCGTACGCCGACGAGATCGGCGCTCACGGGTTCAGCGACAACGCCAGCGGTGCAGTACGCGTCGCGCGCTCGCTGACGGCCGCCTAACGCCATGCCACCAGAAGCCACCTGGAAAGACGGCACGCTTGCCATCGCCTCGCTGAACGACTTCATCTTCGGGCGCGCCCCCAAGCCCGTCACCTGCGGTCGAGGCGTCGAGATCGGAACCGGGACGGTCATCCCCGAAGTCAACTTCACGCTGCCCCCGATTGACATCGGCGAGGCGACCTGGCCGGAAATCCGTGACCAGTATTCGGACATGATCCGCCGCGTCTGCGAGCGTGCCGTCGCGCTCGAAGCCCCTGCCCTGCTCGTCGAGTTCGAGACACTACCACCCATGACCATGCGGCCTGCCTGGGGTGCAGATGTCACTCGCATTCTGGCCGACACCCTCCAGGAGTATCACGACAGGCACGGCCAGAAGAACGCGCTCCGACTGACACCGAACGACAATCGGGACATGGAACGACCGACCCGCATGAAGACCAGTCAGTATTGGGAAGGCATGATGGGTCTCTTCAGCCAGGCTGCCGGCGCTGGAGCCGATCTGCTAGCCATCGAATCTACTGGCGGCAAGGAGATCTCCGACGAAGCGCTCATGACGGGCGACCTGCGGGCGCTGGTATTCGCGCTAGGGGTGTTGGCGTGTAGGGACATGGAGTTCCTGTGGGACCGCATCGTAGGCGTGTGCAAGGAAAACGGTGTCATCCCCTCGGGCGACACGGCGTGTGGATTCGCGAACACTGCGATGGCTCTGGCGGAGCAGAAGATGATCCCGCGAGTGTTTGCTGCCGTGGCGCGTGTCGCGGCGGTGCCGAGAAGTCTTGTCGCCTACGAGCGCGGCGCGGTGGGCCCGAGCAAGGACTGCGCATACGAGGGCCCCTACATGAAGGCAATCGCCGGGGTGCCGATCTCCATGGAGGGTCGAAGTGCCGCATGTGCGCACCTTAGCACCATGGGCAACATCGCGCAAGCCGTGTGCGACTGCTGGTCTAACGAGAGCGTGCAGAACGTGCGGCTGCTGAGCGACTACGCGCCGACGGTCTCGGTGGAGCAGCTCATCTACGACTGCAGACTGCTGAACTCCGCCTCCAAGCGCTCGCACGAGGACGCCGTACGACTGCGGGATTGGCTCTCCGACTCGGATTCCGCCCTGGATCCGCAGGCCTACGTGCTACGGCCGGATGTCGTACTCCGTATCTCGCAGCACATCGTCAAGGAGCCGACGCACTTTCTGCAGACTCGGCGGGCAGCATTGGTCGCGCTGGAGGAGATACGGAACGCCTGGTCGGCGGGACATCTTCGCATAACCGAGACCGAAGCACGCTGGCTCGACCGGATGTCGAGAGAGGCAGAGGTCATCCCGGAGGACGAGGACGCCTTCATCCGGGAGATGCTCGGCGAGATGAGCCACGTGAACTATGTGCCCGAGGAGTACGGCCTCACGCCGTGAGCGAGTCGCGGCTCTGGAAGGACGATTGGCCGAAGGCGCGGCAGGCTCTCACGGATTGGTGGGCGGGCAAGGGCCTGGCCGTGCACATCACCGCACCCAAGGACGAGCCGTGGGAGGACGTGCATCCACCGTCTGACGCGCCAGAGCAGGACCTATGGCTGGATCCAGACCTTAGACTGCAGCGGGAGCTGTATCGAATGTCCCGGACCTTCTTCGGCGGCGTGGCCTTCCCGCTGTTCGATGGGGACGTCGGGGGGCCGGGCAGTCTCGGGCTGTTTCTGGGCGCGGAGGGACACGTGGCGGAGAACACGGTCTGGTATGAGCCATGCATCGCCGACCCCGAGAGTCACCCGCCCTTGCGCTTCGACCCTGACAACCGATGGTGGAAGCTGCATCTCGAGGTGCTGGACAAAGCAGCTGAGCACGCAGATGGTAGGTACCTTTTAGGCTTCCCTGATCTGATCGAGAACATAGACACGCTCGCACAGCTACGGGGTGCAGACAACACACTGATGGACCTGCTCGAGCGGCCTGAGTGGGTGAAGGAGCGTCTGACGGAAATCAACGTAGCCTACTTCGAAGCCTACGACCGACTGTTGGAGCGGGTGCGAGACCCGTGGGGTGGGAGTGCCTTCACCGCGTTCCAACTCTGGGGCCCCGGCAAGACCGTGAAAGTGCAGTGCGACTTCTCTTGCATGATCAGCCCGGCGATGTTCCGTGAGTTCGTGGTGCCTGCGCTGGACGAGCAGTGCCGCAAGATGGACTTCGTGCTGTATCATCTGGACGGGACCCAGGCGCTGCCTCATCTCGATGCGCTGCTCGCCATAAAGTCCATTCACGCAATCGAGTGGACACCCCAGGCGGGATTGCCGCGTGGCGGAGACCCACAGTGGTACGATCTCTACCGGCGTATTCGGGATGCAGGCAAGTGCGTGCAGGCCGTGGAGGTGGCTCCAGAGGACCTGCTGCCGCTCGTGGATGCGATAGGCCCCGAGGGGCTGTTCACGATCACACGGGCGGAGAACGAAGGGCAGGCGCGGGAGTTACTCAGCCGGCTGGGGTGGTAGCGGATTCCCCATGCCTCCACTGCTCCAGCGGTGGGGTGCGAAGGGATCAGCAGGCCTAACTGCCACCTTAGCGGTATCAGCAGTCATGCTTCGACGGGCTCAGCATGACGCGTGTTATTGAGACACTTCCTTTTGAACGGGCGCTACGACGACGATTGAACCGGTGCGCAATCCGAGAAAGCCCGTCGGTCGGAGGGTCGGAACTGCCAACGCAATCGTCCAAGACAGCCACCAGCACCGGCCACTAGAACGTGTCTCCCGCAACCTTCTGCAGGTGAGTTACCGCCTCGCGTCCGAGGTGGAAACCGGGCGGCGGTTTCTGCGCGATGACGTCTGCTTTGTCGCAGTCCGCAGCCAAAGCGTCGAGGCATCTGGCTCGGTCTGCCTGGGCGCTACGGCCAGGTGGAATACCGGGCTTGGGGAACGCAGCGCACGGAACGGAACTTCGGAGCCGCTTACCCAGTTCAATATAGTTATATTGGCTCAGGATTTGCGGCAGAACTCATGCACGGACCAGCTTGCCTGAGCCCATTGTGATTCTTGCCGAGAGGAAAGGTGCCATGAATTCGACCAGGATTGCCCTAGCGGCGCTGCGTCGCGGCGCCGCCACGACCGCCGCTGTGGCACTGCTCTGCCTCGCGCATGCCCAGTTCAACGCGCGAGCGCAGACACCAACGTTCGAGTACGTCCCTGGAGAGATGCTGATCAAGTTCCGGCAGGGCACTACACCAGAACGTATGCAGTGCCTTGCTGGGCGGCTCGGCGGCTCTCTGCTTCCTTCCATCCCGGACCTCGGCATCTACAAGATCAAGCTGGCTCCGACCGCCAATGTGGTCGGCCTTTCCTCGTGGCTCCGCTTCGACCCGAGTGTGGAGTTCGCCGAGCCGAACGGTATCGTTCGGATCGCTTGGCCAGACGATGAGTTCTACGGTCTTCAGTGGGGCCTGCCCAAGGTCGGGTGGCCTGCAGCGATGGACACCTACCAGGGTAAGTCCTCGGTCATCATTGCCATCTGCGACACCGGCATCGCCCTCAGCCATCCCGACCTGCAGTCTAAGATCATCAACTCCGGCTGGGACTTCGTGAACAACGACGCCGTCGCCGAAGACGACCACAAGCATGGGACACACGTGGCAGGCATTGCGGCTGCAGCAACGAACAACGCTACCGGAATCGCCGGCATGAACCCCACCGCCATGCTACTACCGGTGAAGATCCTGAATGCCAGCGGCAATGGCACGTGGGAGAACGTTGCGAACGGCATCAACTACTCCGTGAACAACGGCGCCCACGTGATCAACATGAGCCTAGCGGGCACCGCCGTCCCGCCAGCAAGCGTGCTCACCGCCGTTCAGTATGCCGTGGCAAGCGGCGTACTCGTCGTGGTGGCAGCGGGCAACAACAACTCCTACTTCCCGACCTACCCTGCATCGTTCGTCGAGTGCATCGCCGTGGCGTCCTCGACATCGGGGGACTTTCGCGCGGGATCATCTAACTTCAACCAGGGTGACTACCAGTGGGTGGATGTCGCGGCACCCGGAACTAGCATCTACTCGTGCTTCCTGGGCGGGACCTATGGATATGACAGCGGGACGTCTATGGCCACACCACATGTCTCCGCGGAGGCAGCACTGCTCTACTCTGTGTTGACGGAGCCCAGAACAGATACTCCACGCAGCCCGGAGGCCGCATCGCTGGTACGACAACTCATCGAGTCCAATTGCCACAACGTTGGCTCGTGGGTCACGTATGGGCGCATCAAACTCGATGCGGCACTGAATGCCGCTCTTAACCTGCCTGCAGCTATCTCGGGCACACTAACACTACAGGGACACGTCGCACCGCAGACCGTGCCAATCACGATCCAACTCTTCGAGCCCGGCACCTCGAACCTGGTGGCATCCAAGCCGATTGCCCTGGACGAGGACGGCTCGTACTCCGCCACCTTCACGGTTCCGGGCACGTACGACGTGCGGTTCTCGGCGTCGAGCAAGTTCCTCGCTCGACGCGTTCCGAACGTGGGCTTGTCTCGCGTTGCCGCGGCGTCTACGGTAGATGCCACGCTCTTGAACGGCGACGCGGATGGCACTGGCGCCGTGGATATCGCCGATCTGAACATCATCCTGCTGCAGTTCGCGGGCGCAGGCAGTGGCGATCTGAATGGCGACGGGGTAGTGGACCTGCTCGACCTCTCGATTGCGCTCGTCAACTTCACTAAGACATCCGACCCGTAGTGGAGTAGCATTGCCGGGGATGATGCTGCTTGTGCGATTGGCGCTTCCGACCTACGCAGCCGCCTTCGCGACTGCTGCGCTCGCATCCCAGATGCCGATGCCACCATCCGGCGAGTGGGAGCCGGGCGCCGTGCTCGTTCGATTCTCTGCCGTGCAGCCTGCCGTCATCGCCGAGGTCGAGCGGCACGTCGGAGTCACCCACGAAAGAACTCTCAGCGATGGGCGGTTCGCGCTCTTTAAAGCACCTACGGATGCTGACGTGGAACTCCTGGTCAGGGCAGCGAAGTCACTCCCGTTCGTGCAGGACGCTCAACCTAATTATATCTATCGAGCGCTCTGGCAACCCAACGACCCGAGTTATCCGTTCCAGTGGGGTCTCCCTGCCATCCGCTGGGAACAGGCGATGGACCTCTACCGTGGCAGAACCGACGTGCGCGTAGCCATCGTGGACACGGGGGTGCGATCGGATCATCCGGACCTGTGGCTCAACGTCGGCCCAGGCTGGAACACCATCGAGAACAACACCAACATCGCCGACGACAACGGGCACGGCACCATGGTTGCAGGCATCGTCGGGGCCATGACCGACAATGGGATTGGCATTGCAGGCACCGCACCTAACGTAAGGTTGATACCTCTGAAGGCCCTCGACCAATTCGCGCAAGGTACGACTGCAGACGTGCGCGAAGCGATCCAGTGGGCCACCACCAACGGCTGTCACGTCATCAACCTGAGCCTCG
This sequence comes from Fimbriimonadia bacterium, assembly GCA_039961735.1. Taxonomy (NCBI): domain Bacteria; kingdom Bacillati; phylum Armatimonadota; class Fimbriimonadia; species Fimbriimonadia bacterium. The sequence continues at coordinate 104,746 of JABRVX010000003.1, read as the reverse complement.
GTGGGCCGGTACACGACCCCGCGGTGGAGGAAACTTGTCTCGCTGCATGGGATGCCGGAGCAGTACTCGTAGGGGCTGCTGGCAACAGCGCAGCCACCTGGCCTGTCTACCCCGCAGCGTATGAAGTAGTGATTGACGTAGGAGCTACCTCGCCGGGTGATTTGCGCTGGCCATGGTCGCAGTACAACTGGGGACCGGACCAATACGTAGATGTTGCGGCTCCGGGAGATGACATCCTATCTACCCTGTCGGATGGCGCCTACGGCATCGACTCGGGGACTTCCTATGCAGCACCCTTCGCTTCCGGACTGGCCGCGCTGCTGTACGGGGCCCGGGCCCGCGACTTGCCCGACGTGCCCCGCACGAAGGCGCATGCCCTAGCAGTGCGCAACTACATCGAGCAGAACGCGGACGCCATCGGCGAGTGGGTGCGCTTCGGTCGGATCAACGCCTTTCGGGCTCTTCTGCGCGCCACACGGGCCACTGTTCGCGGCAGCCTGTTCCTGCCTGGCCACCTCGACCCCCGCACCATCTTGGTGATCGCTTCTCTGATGAACGGCACACAACACATCGAGAGCCAGGCATTCAACCCAGGCGAGGGTGGCGCGTTCGACCTGATGTTCCAGTCCAGCGGGCAGTACGATATCCGCTTTCAGACGCCGGGGAAGCCCTTCCTCGCCCGCAGGCTCGTCGGGCAGAACGTGGAGGTGGGCGAGGCGCTCGATGGTCTGAGCGTGAGTCTGCCGGGCGGGGACGCCAACCGGGACGCCATCGTGGACCTCGCAGACCTCACGCTCCTGCTGGTCAACTTCGACAAAGCCTTCGCCTCCCTCGACCTGGACGGCTCGGGCCGGGTGGACATCGGAGACTTGACGATGGTCCTCGTGAACTTTGCTAAGACCGCCGATCCGTAGCTGGTACACTGTAGATAGAGAACCACCCTGCGACACGCGTGCTTGCCCAAGGTGTTCGGAGCCGATAGCGTGTTCTAGGGCGTCGGACTCGTGTCGTTCTAAGGAGCGTACCTCGTTCCGGCGGCGGCTCGGCTGCGCCCACCCTGTGTTCGGGGTTCCAGAACATCGCCGGCACACGGTGATTGCGGGGTGGTTCGCGGAAGAAGGTGTGCATGACCCTCTTCGAAGAGCCCTCCGAAATCGGGCTCGACCAGCCGCTAGCGGCCCGCATGCGGCCGCGCACTCTGGAGGAGTACGTCGGCCAGGTTCATATTCTCGCGCCCGGAGCGCCGCTGCACCGACTTATCCGCGAGGGCAAGTTGGGTTCGGTGATCCTTTGGGGGCCGGCGGGCTGCGGCAAGACCACGCTCGCGTGCATCATCGCGGCACACTCCAACGCTCACTTCGAGCCGCACAGCGCGGTGTCGGTGGGGATTGCCGATATCCGCAAGCTGGCACAGGCGGCCCGCAACCGCAAGGCGAGCACAGGCAAGCGAACGGTGCTGTTCTTGGACGAGGTGCACCACTTCACCCGGACACAACAGGACGCGCTCCTGGGCTACGTGGAGGACGGCACGCTGGAGATGGTTGCCGCAACCACCGAGAACCCATCGTTCGCACTCGCATCCCCACTGCTGTCGCGGTGCCGAGTGCTGATTCTGAAGCCGCTGACCGATGACGAGGTGCGCGTCATCGTCGAGCGAGCGCTCGCCGACACGGAGCGCGGGATAGGGCGTGAGTGCGAACCAGATGCTCTGGCGCACGTGGTGCGATTGGCAGGTGGTGATGCACGAATCGCGCTCAATCTCCTAGAGGCCGCCGCAAACCTCGCCCCTACCGAAGGTTCCATCAATCTCGCACATGTGGAGGCGGCGCAGCAGGCACCCGCACCGAAGTACGACCGCGCTGGCGATGCGCACTATGACACCATCTCCGCATTCATCAAATCGGTGAGAGGCTCCGACCCAGACGCCGCGCTGCACTACCTGGCGCGGATGATCGAAGCGGGTGAAGACCCTCGCTTTATCGCACGCAGGCTCGTGATCCTGGCCAGCGAGGACATCGGGAATGCCGACCCGATGGCGTTGGTGCTTGCTATGGCGGCGTTTCACGTCGTGGAGCGAATCGGTTGGCCAGAAGCCCAGCTCTCGCTCGCACAGGCCGTCACCTATCTGGCCTGTGCACCGAAGTCGAACGCGGCCATGGTGGCGATCACGCGCGCGACAGCCGACGTGCGCAAGCGGCAGCCGCCTCCGGTGCCGAAGCATCTACGGTCTAGCGGGGCCTCCTTCGCGCCGAAACTCGAGGGGGGCGAGGGGTACGTGTATCCTCACGACTTCCCCGGCCACTACGTGGAGCAGCAGTACCTGCCCGAGGGAGACTGGGAACTTCCCTACTACGAGCCGAGCGATCAGGGCATCGAACCCAAGCTGCGCGCGCGGATGGAGGAACGGCGACGTGGAAAGGCGGATGGCTAGGTGGTTGTCTCAGCCGCGGTCACACCCAATCGTCATGCCGAGTCTGTCGAACCATGCGACCGATGATGGCATGGTAACACCCGAAGACGCAGGCGTCGCGTCCAGCGATCGCATGCTTCGACGGGCTCGGCATGACGGGTCAGACAGCCCTTACCTTCTTCTCGCCCCACCACCGGGTCGAGAGATGGGGTGGTGACCGAGGTACTGTGTACCTGCCTCCATCCGAGGAAGGATGGAGGCATGAGCGGAAGGCGTCCACTGAAAGGGCGGTGGAGGCACGGGAAGAGGAGAACAGGAGGGGGACAGCAGTGAGAGTCTTGACCACTGTTGGGCTGGCAGTTGTAGCTTCGCTGGGCACGCACGCACCGGTGCAAGAGAGGCAGGAGCCTTCGAGACTCGCATCCACCGTCACCGTCATGCACCCACCGATCAACGAGATGAGTGGCATCGTCAAGAGCCGGACCTACGAAGACGTGTATTGGGTGCACAATGACAGTGGAGACGAGGCACGCATCTTCGCCGTTCGTGCCGATGGATCGGTGGTTATGCCTAGCTGGGTCGGGGACAGGTACTACGCGAACCAACCCATGGATGGCAAGGAGCCGTATCCAGGGATCAAACTAGATGCGGCACACAACCTCGATTGGGAGGATATCGCCATCGAGGGCGACACTCTATACATCGGGGACATGGGTAACAACGGCAACGCGCGACGCGATCTCGGAGTGTACGTGCTGAAGGAGCCCAACCCGGCCGCAACGTCGAGGACCAGGGTTCTGAAGTGGCTGCCGGTCGCGTATCCCGATCAAGACGCGTTCCCCGGCGATAGGTGGCACTTCGACTGCGAAGCTCTCTTCGTACACGAGGGCAAGCTGCACTTCCTAACCAAACATCGCGCGGGTGCGTCCGGCGACCTGCCGGAGAACGGCACGAAGCTGTACCGTCTCGACACGGAGCACACGGATCGAGTGAATGTGCTGACGCTGCTGGACTCCAAGCAAGACCTGGGTGGGTGGGTGACGGCTGCCGATATCTCCCCGGACGGAAAGCTGCTAGCTGTGTTGACGCACTTTCCCATCTCCTCGGTGTGGCTCTTCGACGTTCCGGCTCAGGATAACAAGCTGCTATCCGGCAAGGCCAGGCGCTTCGTTTTCTCGGGTGGCAAGCAGTGCGAAGGCGTTTGCTTCGTAGACGACCGCACGCTGCTGGTGACCAACGAACAGCGCGAGATCTTCCGCCTCAGCGTAGATCGCTTCTCCCCTGCAGAGGCGAGGTAGTGATAGGTGTAGGTCGTAATTGTCACACCATAGAATCGCGCCTTCTGCTTGCTCACCCACACACGAAACGGTCGAGCGCTCCTTCCGGATGGCAGGGGCGCACCTACGGCTCCACGTACTCGACCTCCAGGAACTTGCACAGCAGCCGCAGATCTTCGCGGATGTCCCCGAACGCGACGGCGAGGTGATGCGGAAATCCACCTTCCAGGATCAGCCGATGCAGCTCGCGATACTTCGGGAAGCGAACGTCCGCAGCCACGTACTTCATCCCACGGTCCGTCTCCGGTCCGCTCTCGCCGGTGAACGCCAGCATTCGAAATCGGCGGTCCACGTCCTGCATCATGCAGATTCCGGTCTTCGGCCCGTACTCGTACTGCCCGATGTGCACGGGGCCCATGTGCCGTCCTCCCTGCCGCAGCACGGGATGCGCTGTAACCACCTCGCACTGGCAGCCCGCTGCCATGTGACCCATTAGCCCGACGCCGCAGTGCCCGAGCTGCACGATGTCCGATCCACCAGTGTAGTTCACCCAGTCCAGGCAGACAGCCGGCTGTCCTGTTAGCAGAGTGCCTAACAACTGCACCACTGCTGCCGGCCAGTCGGCTTCGCACGCAGCGGCCCGCACATCGGCGTTCCCTAACAGCAGACTGATGCATAGGCACAGGCTTACTCCGATGTGTGGTTCGTTCACCTCGGGCCAGCAGCGCAGAGCGAGCGACGTGTGACCATTGGCACGCGCCATGCAGCGGAGGGCATGGTACATCCGGCAGCCCCTCTCCAGCATCTGGTCGTCCACGCTCACTTCCCTGCCCTCGCGCACCGACTGCATGGTTGCTCTTACGTCGTCGTCGGTGAAGCTCTCGTCGGCCAGGTACCCACTGGTCTTGCCTGTCGTGAAGCACTCGCGGACCGCGCTAAGGTCCACCGTGTCCACCCTGGTCCCGAACTTCGCGGCATACGCGAGCTGGTCTCCCGTCGCCGAGTGGAAACCACCGGGCGCGTCGCCATAGCGCCCAATGAACTCGTGTCGCATCGCCTTGATCGTGGCGGCCACCCGCAACAGCCTTTCGAACTCATCGCGGAATGACCGGGCATCCGATGGTCCAGGGATAGCAGCGATCGGCCGCCCCAGACGATGCGCCGCGAAGTTGTTCATGATCGCGCCGCACCAAGCGTTGGTCGCCCACTCGTCCCCCTTGGGCTCCGGATCGGCGATCACGGCCAGAGGTAGACGGGACAGATGGGGATTAGTGGCCAGCGCGAGGAAAACCTGTCCATTGGGAAAGGCGACGTTCGCGATGGCAACCACGTCCACGCACGCCTGTGCGAACTCCTCCGCCGCGGCTACCGCTTCGTGTGGCCGCTCGATCCGCCCCACCACGACCGAGCCCGCGTCCACCTTACCGCTCGCCACCAGTTCGTCGAAGTAGGCCCGGATGCCGGCTTCCGAGCGCTCCTTCGCTTCCGGGTTGAACACGTCAATCGAGGTTATCAGCAGTCCGAGCCTCGGACCGGGTCGCGGGCCGTTCGCAGAAGTCGCCATCATGTCACCTCGGCGGGATGTCGTGCCGTAGGGCCGATTGTACCGGCGCGCGCGTGACGTGCAGGCGAAGACGCCTCGCCCTCGAATCCCGTGGCAGGCAGGTCGCAGGAGACGAACCCCACATGAGTGCGAAGCAGATAAGGATGCGCAGGTTGTTCCCGAAGGGTCGGTGCGTGATCCTCCCCATGGACCACCCGTTGTTCTTCGGCCCGATGGAGGGCGTGGAGGACCCGGTAGTTCTGGTGCGGGACACCGCCGAGACCCCCGCGGACGGGCTGCTGCTCACTCTCGCGACACTGCGGAGGGTTTCAGGAGTCATCGGGCAATTGGGGGTCATTGCCCGGCTAGACGGTACGGCGACGCGATTGGGTTCGCATCTCACTCGGTTCCAGCGCTTCTCGAGTGTGGAGGCCGCGCTGGCCGGGGGCGCCGACGCGTGCGTCCTGAACGTGTACGTGGGGGTGGAGAATGAGGACGATCTGCTCCGAAAGCTCGGGGAGACAGCGGAGGAGTGCGAGCGCTGGGGCCTGCCGCTGTTCGCCGAGATGATCCCTGCCGCAGCCTTGGCGGGGCACTTCGGGCCTGCCGACACGCCGCCAAGCGAGGCAGAGCTGACCGAACAGGTTGCGCTGGCCGCCCGAGTTGGTGCCGAGCACGGTGCCGACGCCATCAAAACCGTGTACACGGGCTCCGCCGAGAGCTTCCGTCAGGTGACCGCCACCGCCACGGTTCCCGTGGTGATCGCGGGCGGCCCGTGCGCGGATACGCCCGTCGGCCTGCTCGAGATGACAGAGGCGGGGCTGGAGGCTGGAGCCAAGGGCGTGATCTACGGTCGGAACGTGTGGCAGCGACCAAACCGCAAGGAAATCCTCCGTGCCCTCTGCGCAGTGGTGCACGAAGGCACCCATGCAGAGGATGCCGCGAAGAGGTACGCACTGTGAACGAGCGCATCCTGTGCGTTGGCCTGCTGGTTGCCGACGTGGTGGTGCGCCCCGCAGATTCGATGCCCATGCCTGGGACTTCGATCCTCGTCGAGGACCTGGCGTTGGTTGCCGGTGGCTGCGCGGCAAACTGCGCGTCGGTGCTAGCCAAACTCGGGATGTCGGTGGCAGTGGCGGGACAAATCGGTACGGATCGTCTCGGAGACTCCGTGCTGGCAGACCTAAAGGCCGTAGGTGTGGATGTGAGCACGGTAAGACGGACGGAGAAGTACCTAACTTCGGCTGTAATCGGGCTGATAGAATCCTCCGGCGAAAGGTCATTCTTGTGCCGCCCGGGAGCCAACGAACAGCTAACGGATGACGTGATCCCCGATTCGCTGTTCGACGGCGTGCGCATCGTGCACATCGGCGGTGCGATGAAGCTAGTGAACCTGGACATAGCATCCGTGCTACGGCGTGCTAGCGAGGCCGGGTGCATCACCACGCTAGACACCGACTGGGACGCACGAGGTGTTTGGATCGAGCACCTGAGACCCGCGCTCCCGCACGTTCGCGTTCTGATGACGAACGAGATGGAAGGACGTATGTTGACCGGCGAGGAGGATACCCAGGCGATTGGACGGTCACTGTTAGCTTTCGGCCCACAGGTGGTGGTGGTGAAACAGGGAGCTGGAGGCTCGACGGCGGTGACAGCGCAGGGTTCGCTTCACGTCGCGGCATTCCGGGTGCCTGTGATTGACACGACTTGTGCGGGAGACTCTTTCGCGGCGGGCTTTCTGTACGGACTGGCCCACGAGTGGCCACTGCGTGCGAACTTGGCCTTTGCCAACGCAGTGGGCGCGCTGTGCACCACTCGACTGAGCCACCACGGCGTAACGTCACTCTCGGCGGTTATGCAGTTGTTGGAGGACCAGCTCGGCGAGGGTAGCTTCGAGCAGTTGCTGACGAATCAGCGCAGCACAGACTGAGGGAGGTTCGGCATGATATTCCTTTGCGCTCTGAGCGTAGCAACGTCTCTAATCGCAGAGCCTATCCAGATCATGATACCGTCGGGTTGCGAGCCGGCGGCCTTTGCCGCAGGTGAGTTGCGTGATGCCTTGGCCGAGCGTCGCACAGAGGTCAACGTGCACACGTGGGCCGATGGCGACAAGAAGATGATAGCGGTTGTCGCACGCCGCTACCCACTTCCCGCGATGGCCGTGTCTGAGATGAATGCCGAGGATTATGTCTTCGAGCCCTACTCGGCAGGAGTCGTCTGCAAGGGGGGCGGCGAGATCGGCCTCATGTACGCCCTGCTCGATCTGGCGGAGCGAGTGCGCATGAAGGGCATCGCAGGCGCCTTCCCTAACAAGGCTGAAACACACACACCGGCCATAGAGGTGCGCGCCGTCAACCCGTTCCTCTCCATCCCACGCGCGGACGCGGAAGGCAAGCGCGATTGGGAGCACTGGTGGTTCACCGACGAGGAGTTCTGGCGCGGATATCTCGACCTGTTGGCGCGCGCACGCATCAACCTGTTGGATCTGCACGGCATGTACGACCTGCAGACCACGCGCTTCCCAAACATGTGGCCATACTTCGTGGTGAGCAAAAAGTACCCGGACGTGGGCATGGAGCCGGCTCAGGCCGAGAAGAACATGCAGATGCTGGCCAAAGTGTGCACCATGGCGAAGCAACGTGGCATCCGGGTCGGGATCATGAACTACACCGGCGGTTGGAACTGGCCGGGCTGCCGCCAAGCGCCAGAACGCTCCGTGGACGACTTCATCTCCTATACCAAAGAGGGGCTGAAGCAGATCATCGAGCGCTGCCCGGACCTTGCGATGATAGGGTTCCGCATCGGCGAGTCGGGCTATGGCGAGGACTTCTATGCCAAGAGCTACGTGGCCGCACTCGAGGAAATGGGCAGGCCGCTACCGCTCTACACACGTACGTGGGGAGCAAAGAAAGAGAAGCTGATGGAGCTGGGGGCGATGTATCCCGACAAGTTCCTGATCGAGATCAAATACAACGGGGAGCAGATGGGTCCGCCATGGCACCTGGCAGGCGGGCGTATGGCAGGATGGCGAGACTACTCGTATCAGGACTACCTGTTCTATCCGCGTCAGTACAAAGTGATCTGGCAGATCCGCGCGAACGGTACGAACCGAGTGTTTCAATGGGCGGACTACGAGCATATACGGGCGTGTGTCAAGACGACGAACTTGGCCGGCTCGGTAGGTTTCACGGTGGAGCCTTTCTGCACCTACTACCCGATGGACGATTTCCTGCACCCCGAGCCGATGTTCCGTTGGGAGTACGAGCGGAACCCGCTGTGGTATCTGATGTGGGGTCGCCTGGGTTACGATCCAGGGACTACAGAAGACCTGTTCCGCATGGAGGCCAAGCGGCAGTGGGGCGGCAAACACGGGGACGCGGCGTACCGACTGCTGCAGAGCATGAGTCGCATCCTACCCACCATCAAGACGCAGTTCTCACTGGGCCCGGACCACAGGGATCACGCTCCGGAGCTGGAGTGGGGCGGGTCCATTCGTCAGTGGGCGCGCGCCCTCCCGTTCGACACGTACTTCGCGATGGGATGCGCTGAGTACGCGCGCGAGGTGACCACAGGCAACTTCACGGGTCGCCGCACTCCGGTGCAGGCTGCGGAGATGCTGGAGCGCATGGCAGCGGAGACTGAAGGTAGGCAACGAGCGATTCCGTCCGGAGCGAGCAAATCGCTGGACGACCTCAAGACCGATGCGAGGATGCTCGTGCTGCTCGCGCGCTACTATGCCACGCGGCTCCGCGCAGCTACCGAGTACGCGCTGGCCGAGGTCACTTCCGACCGGAAGCGCGTCGAGGCGGCGCGGGAGCTGACAGCAAAATCGAAAGCTGCCTGGGTTGCTCTAGCCGAGGAGGGGGACAGGCACTTCCGCCCGATCATAGACCGCCTTCGTATGCACACGGAGACCTATCAGTGGTCGCAGTCCGTGAAGCTGTTCGATCAGGACGAGAAGGACTTCGTGGCGATGCCGGTGTCGGACAAGCCACCGGGCGTGCAGAACAGGCCGATGGGGGATGGTGCAAACATCCGTGTTTCGGTCGAGGTCACTGCCGTGGACAGGTTGCGCGGAGAGCAGACGGTGGAGGTGGCGGCCCGGATCAGCGGCCTTGGGCGGGACGAGCGCATCATGGCCGTGCGCTTGCTGTCCAAGCCATTTCGGTCGGAGGCCGATTGGACGCGCGACGCGATGCAGCTTTCGGGCGATGCCTGGCGCGCGTCTCTCCACGTCGCCCCCCAAGGGGTGTTGTATGGGGTCGAAGTGATCACCAACCGGAGCATGTTCTTTGCTCGGATTGACGGCGCCTACCCCTACGGAGCGATCGACCCCTGGGCGCCATAGGAGGGCAGCAAACTCGCCGGATCACGTTATAATGCACAGGGTCGCCGCGAGTGGCGGTGGCCTCGATTTGGAAAGGAGTCCGCATCGCCATGACAGCTCGCATCATCTGGCTTGGCATCTGCATCGTATCGGTCTGCGCCACCGCAGTTGCGCAGTGGACCGCCCTGCCCCCGGACCCCTGCATCTGGCCCTACGCCGATAGCATCTCGCAACCTGCGAACAGCCAGCAGATCAGCCTCAGCCGCTCTTTCTCGGTGTTCGCCAACGGCAAGTTCTACGTGTTCGGCGGCCGCTCGGGGTTCGACTACGAAGAGGGCCTCATCGTCTGGCCCAACTCGAACCGGCACTCTCATGCGAGTGTTCTCGACCCCGTCTCCGGCACGTGGGAAGGTGGTGGGGTGCAGTCGCAGCTCGCCTACACCGGTGAAGTCGTGCGTCTGGATGCGAGCAGCTTCCTGGTGCAGGGCGATGTCACCGACGACCTCGCAGTGGACGACCAGATTCGTGTCGAGTCGGGCGATGGCATAGTGCCGGGCGAGGTGAAGTCGTTCGTAGGGAGAGTAGCTAGCCTCTCGTTCGACGGCATGGCGACGACCGTAACCCTCTCTCGAGGCACGGTGCCACCTACATGGAGCCCGAAACCCGGCGACAAAGTGTTTATTGTGACGGTCGTGGGCCCGACGCCCATCAACAACGGTAACGAGCTGGACGTGGCACGCGCGGGAGAGGGTTATCAGGCAGGCAACCACACGATGGTCGCGGCGCACGATAGGGATGGCGACGGCGAGAAGGAGATTTACCTTTTCTCCGGCTACCCGCACTGGACCCCCAACAACGTGGACGTGTACGACCCAGCCACCAACTCCTGGTCTAGAGCGAGCGGTAACCTTCCAGGGTCGGTCAACGAACAGCGTGCTGCCGGAGCGCAGGTGGGCGATTTGTTCTGCTGGATGGGGCGGGACGAAGGCGGCCAGGTACAGGTGTACGACCTGCTCTCCGACACATGGACACTCGACCTCGTGCCGGGCCTAACGCTCGACTTCCTGTGCACCGGCCAGGGCTTCCCCGAGATAGGTCCGAGCGGCGCAGTTTACTACTTCGGAGGCGACTCCTCTTCGAAGAAAACGGTGCGCTACGATGTGTTGCAGGGGAGCTTCGCGACCCTCGCGCCTCCACCGATTACTGCTAACCAGGGTGCGTCCGTACGCTACGGCGATTATGTGATACTGTTTGGCGGACGATCCGGCAGTGGCGCGTCTACCGCAGTAGATGCCATCCAGGTATACGACACGACCCGCGACACGTGGTTCGTGTCGCCGTACCGGTTGCCCTACCGTGCGAGCGGCGTTGCTGCAGGCATTTCGCCAGAGGGAATCGTCTACGTAACCGGCGGACTCGATCACAATGTCTTATGGCGGAACGATGCCTATTCCATCCAGGCTTCATCACTCCTCACGAGTGGGATTTCCGGCGTGCTCGACCTCGAGTTCCACCTGGACCCTTCGGGCGTGCCGGCCGCAGTTCAGGTTTTCGCTCCGGGGGGTACGGAGCCCATAGCTGCCGCGTCTGTGGAGCTCAGCGCTACCGGAGGATTCGTCGCCCCGCTAGGGATCTCGCCCGGCGTCTATGATCTGCGCTTTCTCGCCCAGAACTTCCTGGCCAAGCGCTTGAGCAGCGTGACCCTGTCGCGCGGAGACAACGCAGTCGGCACCATCGCATTGTTGAACGGCGACGGAAGCGGCAACAACCAGGTGGATCTGGCCGATCTCAACATCGTCCTCATCAACTTCGCGAAGTCAGGAATCGGCGACTACGACGGCGACGGGCACGTCGGCCTTGCCGATCTCAACATCGTTCTCGTCAACTTCAGTAAGCAGGGTGACAACTAGTGAGCGGTTCGTTCTGAGGTCGTGCGCGACAGAGCACCATCTCTGCGGCTTCCCACTCTGCTTTGGACTCCTACAAGCCGCTGTGCCGGTAAACCGCTTAAGTCCTTTGGTCCTAATCATCGTTCGTATTCGGTCATCAACGCGGGTTAATAGCGTGAGTGGCTGCGGCCCTTTAGAATTGTTAACTTTCATTCTCCGGCGGTTTTCAGGGAAGAAAGTCAAATGTTTAGTATAACTAAACGATAAACTTGCTGTATAATGGGTATGCAGCCTTCCGGCTTCAAACTAGAAAAGGAGCACCTATCTGAGGATGATACGACGCAGTATCGCATCCATCGTTCTCTCCCTCGGTCTGGTGGGCCTCGCAGCCGCCCAGTGGACGGCGATCCCGAATGATCCGTCCGTTTGGCCATACGGGGACAGCATCTTCACACCCACCAATTCGCAGGTGCTGAACGTTTACCGCACCTTCACCGTTTTCGCGAACGGCAAGTTCAACATCCTGGGCGGTCGCTCGGGCACGGACTACACGGAGGACGGTTGGCGGGACACGCCTAAGAACTGGGCAACCACCAACCGCCATTCCAAGATGAGCCTGTACGACCCGGTCACCAACACTTGGGAGACCGCAAGCACGCAGTCGCAGTTAGTAGCCACTTCCGACACCGGCCAGCTCGACGAAGATACCATGCTGACGCTCAGCGACCTTACCGGCGTCATCTTTCCGGGCGACTGGATCAAGGTGATCGCTGCAGACGATTCGGCCGCTTGCTACGGCGAAGTCGAATCCGTCACCTTCGCGGACGGTATCGGAGAGGTCAAGTTCGTGCGACGTGGCGCCAATGGCGTCTGCTACTGGTGGCTCGGTGGCTCTGGTGATCGCTTCTTCAAGGTCACGGTCTCCGGGCTCAACGGACTGATCCAGTGGCCTGCGAGAGGCAGCATGCCGCCCTTCGAGTCTCACGGCTACCAGTCCTACACCAACATGTGCGCAGCTTGGGACACCGACGCGGACGGCATCCAGGAGATCTTTATCTTCGGCGGCTATCCGCACTGGGTACCGCACAGCGTTGACGTATACAACTACGCGACCAACGACTGGCGCGATGCTGGCGACAACGACTACTTGAGCGCATTCCCCGGCATCGATGCTCCGGCTCCCGGCGGCGTCCAGAGCGGTAACAAGTTCTACTGGATCACGCAGCAGAGCGGTGCAACGCCGACCTGGTTCAAGCTGTTCACCTACGACCTGTCCACCGAGACCTGGTCCGACATGGACATCCTGAACCCCGGTGACGCTACCGCCGGTATGCCGCTGATGAAGCACTGCGAAGTGGTCGGCGACAAGCTCTACGTGTTCTGGGGCTGGGACGGCGCGAGCCCGCCCGCGTGGCTTCACACCACGCTGGTGGTTGACCTCAACGACGGCACTTGGGTCAAGAAGACCCCGCCGCCCGTGACCGCCAACCAGGGCGCAATCGTAAAGTACGGACAGTACATTATCCTGCTGGCCGGCCGCACGGGGGGTGGCGCAGGTTCTGCTACGGACGCGATCCAGATCTACGACACCGTGAACGACACCTGGACCGTTTCGTCCATCAAGACTCCCTACAAGGCGAGCACGGCCTCGGCGGCCATCGCTCCGGACGGAACGATCTACTTCGCGAACGGTCTCAATGAGTCCGTCGTCTGGGTCAACGATGCGTACAAGATCCATGTGTCGCAGCTCATCCCGACCACCGTCACGGTAACGGGTAAGCTCGGTCTCGAGTTCCATGTCAACGTTGGCAGCGTGACCGGCACCCTGCAGGTCTACGGCGCTGGCGGTGGCGGGCTACTCGAGACGAAGTCGCTCACTCTGGACGGGTCGGGCAACTTCAGCGTGGACTTGGGCGTCGCTCCCGGAACCTACGACCTGCGCTTCGGCGCGCCGAACTACCTGTGGAAGAGGCTGAGCAACGTCAGCCTCTCTGGTGGCACCAACAACGTTGGCACCGTCAACCTGATCTGCGGTGACGGCAACGCTAACAACCAGATCGAGCTTGGCGACCTCAACCAGGTACTCATCAACTTCGGTGGCACTGGTTCGGGCGACTACGACGGCAGTGGTTCGGTGGGTCTCGCCGACCTGAATATCGTTCTCGTGAACTTCGGCAAAGCCGGCGACAGCTAGTCGCTGACGTTTGTCACTAAGTTAGCTCACGGTCCAGCGCCCGTTGGGCGCTGGACCGACGCTTTGCGACACTTCCGTACCAGGGTCTTTCGACCCTTCGACCTCTTAACCAGCAGATTTCCGCAACTTTGCTCTGTTCAACGGATGCTTCGTGAACGAAGGTGCGATATAATGACTGCAAAGCCAACAGGCCTCCATTTAGAAAGGAGCATCGAACTTCGATGGTACGACGAGGGATTTCAACCCTGCTCGTCGCATCGGCCCTTTGTGGCGCCGCTGTGGCGCAGTGGACTCAGATCGCCGACGACCCCTGCGTCTGGTCCTACGGCGACTCTATCGGCAACTATGCGGTGCCGACCATGGGCTCGGCCAGCACGTTTGCCAACGGTAAGTTCTGGGTAATTGGCGGGTACGGCATGTTTGACCTGAGCTGGGGCGTAGGTTCGGACCGCGTTCAGCTTAAGGAAGGTACCCGCGCATGGGACTGGAACCGGCAGTCCAAGGTCAGCGCATACACAGGCGCTGCTTGGGAGACTGCGGGCACTCAGGACCTGCTCGTCAACACTGGGGACGTCGTATACAACGACGCTCTGTCCGTCTACATGCTCGGCGACCTGAGCACCACCATATTTCCCGGCGACTTCGTGAAGATCGTTTCGGGCCGCGGCATTCAGGCCGGCGAGAACAACTCGTTCGGTCTGGTCGTGAACCAGGTCGTGTACGATGCCGGAGTAACCTATCTGGTATTCGAGGGAACGTGCTGCAGTTGGATGCACGTGCCGGACACCTGGATCAACGACCCAGACGACAAGATCTACATCACCACGTCGCTCGGGCACACCGGCATGAACAACTGGGATACGGAACCCGGCGGCGTTGCCGATGGCTACAACGCGGGCGCCTACCCGCCGCTACTGTCGAACGGTAACTTCAGCTACGCCCAGACCAACTGCGGCGCATACGACAAGGACAACGACGGGACGAAGGAGATCTATGTCTTCGGCGGCTATCCGAACTGGAAGCCAGGAGACGTGGACATCTACAACCCCGCGACCGGCGAGTGGTCGAGTGGCGCTTCCGTAACCTACGGTGGCGAGGCACGAGGCGCCGGTGGTCAGGTCGGCGATAAGTTCGTCTGGAACACCCTAGACAACAACATGGAAGTCTACGACTTCGCCACGGACACTTGGACCGAGGACCCGATCGGTGCCGGTTACACCGTGAACCGTCGCGCCAACATAGTGGGAATCGGCGGTACTGCCTACATCCTTAGCGGGCCGAACCGGCTCGATGCCTATGTGCCGCTATCCGGCGTGGTCACCCCGAAGGCGGCTCCTCCGGTAACCGGATGGCGAGCCTCCGCGATCAGCTACCTCGACCGCTATCTGATTGCCTTTGGCGGCACGATGGCTGAAAACGACTTCGCAACGCTCGTAGACGACATCCAGATCTACGATACGACGACTGATACCTGGACTGTCTCTAGCGTAAAGATGCCGTATAAGGGTGCCAACGTGGCTGTCGGCCTGGACCCCGTTAGCGGTACCGTGTACCTAACTGGTGGTGTCGTGGGCTATAACCCCGACGCCGATCCGCCTAACAACGCGAGTCATCCGGCTAACACCAAGGAAGCCTACAAGATCCACATATCCCAGCTCATCCCGACCACCGTCTCGGTCAGCGGCAAGCTCGGGCTCGAGTTCCATGTCAACGTCGGTAGCGTGACGGGTACCCTGGAGGTGTACGCTGTCGGCGGCGGTACCGTGCTGGAGACCAAGTCCCTCACTCTGGACGGGTCGGGCAACTTCACCACCACGTTGACCCTCGGCCCCGGCAACTACGACCTGCGCTTCGGTGCGCCGAACTACCTGTGGAAGAGGCTCGGCAATGTGGTGCTGTCCGGCGGATCGAACAACGTCGGCACCGTCAACCTGATCTGCGGTGACGGCAATGCCAACAACCAGATCGAGCTTGGCGACCTGAACCAGGTACTCATCAACTTCGGCGGCACCGGCTCGGGCGACTACGACGGCAGCGGCTCGGTGGGTCTCGCCGACCTCAACATCGTTCTCGTGAACTTCGGCAAGACGGGCGACAACTAGTCACCGTCTTCGAGACCTGTTACTAGAGTAATGTAACCTCCGAATGGAGAGGCCCCGGCGTCCAACTTCGGGGCCTCTTCCCTTAGGTCTCTCGGGTCGGGCTCAAGCCACCTCGATAGCTTCACCCACACGCTGAGTTGCTTGTGCCCGCAGCATCTGCTCGGCGCACTCCAAGCCGTGCTTCAGGGCGTAGTTGGTACCCCTGTCCTCCGGATACACCTGGGCCATGTTGCACAGCCACAGTCCTTCTACCTCGGTCCGCCTCGGAGGGATACGACCGCCGTAGTCGGTCAGCACCACGGGTTGAGCGTAGCGGGCTCGCCACAGGCTCGTGCGTAGCAGCCAGCCTTCCCGAATGGACGGGAACATACGCGTCAGGTGTTCCACGTACCTCTCGGTAACCGCCTGCTCGGAGGCCAGGTAGTCCGGGTGTTCCGCCGGGAGGTACTTGGACAGGTACACGATGTGCCTGCCTGCATACTTATCAGGAGGTTCGAAGTTGGTGTGCTCGATGACGCCCACGAACGGGGCTTCGGTGTCCGTCACATTCAGCCAATAAGCTTCGGACAGGCTGCGGTCAAGCTCTAGGACAAGGCACTGCGCAGCGAGGTACGGGATGCCGTCGAGCAGGGCGGATAGTCGCTCGGGGACCTGGGGCAACAAGGCCAAGGCCTGCTCGGGTGCGAGCGTTAGCACCACGGCATCTGCACTCAGTTCTCTGCTGTCGGCCAAGCGCACTCCCTCGGCTCTGCCGCTCTTCACCAGGACCTGAGTCACCGGCGCGTCGAGACGCACTTCCCCGCCCCGCGCCACGACATGCTCGGCCATGGCTTCGGCGAGGCGTCCGAAGCCGCCCCGGAGGTACAGTAGCTCCTCCTGCCGCTTACGGCCTCGTGAGCCACCTCTCAACCGCAGCTTTCCCCATATCCACACGGCGGCGATGTCGTCGGCGTACGCGCCGAACTTCCCACGCAGCAGGGGTTCCCACACCACTCGGTACACTCGCTCTCCGCCAAGGCGAATCAGCCACTCGCGAGCGGTGATGTGCTCTAGCTCTCGCCAGTCTTCAGCGGCCCGCGCCCTAAGGACCAGGCGCGCGAGACGCAGGCGATCGACGAGTGGCAGGGGGCTGAAGCGAAGCAGGTCGAGAGGCGTAGACAGCCGGTGCACACGGCCGCTGTACCACGAGCCAGTGAACGTGGGTTTACGAACCAGGTTCTCACCTAGGCCCAGGCGGTGGACCATCTCCAGTGCCACGGTGTCGGACGTAAACCAGTGGTGGTAGAACTTTTCGAGGCGCACCTCGCCGACGGGGAAGGTGCCTGCGAGCCCGCCGAGTTCGAGGTCCGCCTCGCACAACGTTACTTCGACGCCTCGCTCGGCCAAGCCGTACGCAACGCCCAGGCCAGAGAAACCACCCCCCACCACGATGACGTGCTCAGGCTTGCTCAAGCCACCTTCTCCGCACCGATGTCTGCCGGTTCGACTGCAGCACGAGCCTCGAACGACCGTATCTTTCCATGGAGCGCACGGACCTCACGGAACATTTTTAGGATGACTCCTAGGTTGGCGCCCGATTGCTTGCCTGCGGTCCGCGGATAGTGGTGGACGCCGAGTTCGACGATACGGCACCCCATTCGCAGAGCCTTGACCAGGAGCTCCGCGCTTATCAGCGCCCCCTCGGACTCCAACCTCGCTGCATCGAGCACCGAGCGACGGATCAGCTTGTACGCACAGTCTATGTCGCGCACACGAAGGCCGAACAGGGAACGGACGAATCTCTTATACAACCACGCGTTCAGCAAGCGGTGCGGCGGGTCGCTGCGTCGAAGACGATAGCCGATGACGAGGTCGGCTTGCGAGGAGGCGGCCACGAACTGGGGTAGTTCGTCGAGCCGAAACTGCCGGTCACCGTCGGTGAAGAACACCCACTCACCAGTTGCTGCTGCGAAGCCGGCCTTCAGTGCCCCACCGTACCCGCGGTTGGGCCAGTTGCGCACTACGCGAACGCCCGCGTAATCGTGAGCCAGTTCGCCTGCCAGATCACCCGTGCCGTCGGTGGAGCCGTCGTCCACCACGATAATCTCATGTCGCTCGGCCAGTCGCGGCGCGACATGTGAGGCCTCTGCAACCAGGGGTTCGATGTTGTCCACCTCGTTGTGCGCTGGGAACACGATGCTGAGCGACGACAGGCGAAGTGCGGGCGTGACTTCCGTACGCATGGACCGATCCTTTCCCTTCGATGTTCTCCAAAGGGATCATCGGACCGGAGGTGGGCAAATCGGAGGCCTTGTCTTAGCTTTTTGGGCTAGGAAGCTGAAGTGGCTTGCGCAGGTTGGGATTGTGCGCCGCCGCGGGCGGCCGTTCGCACCTCCGAGAGCCACTGCACATAGCTCCAGTGCTCCGGGATGAACACGCGGACGGTTCGTAGCGAGCGTCTGTGTCGCCGCACGGCGTCCAACACGATGCGTGCCACGAACCCACCGTCGTGCCTATCACGTGAATAGGCGAACGCGGGAGAAACGTCCATGAAGATCAGTTCGCGTGCACCGAGGCCTTCGGCGGTCGAGAACGCCGCGTCCAGCGCAGTCGCGGCGAGGCTCGGCGTGACTCGGTTTTCAATGTCGTACATGCGGTAGGCGATCACGTGCTTAGCCTTCAGCTTCCCTCCCGTGACCGCACGGGCCTCACCCTGCTGGAACGGCCCCGAAGCGTGGAGCTGCTCTTGGACGACGTCACCGCCTTGGTCTCTAACAATCTTGGTCATGCAGCGCCCGAGCCAGGCGTCGGCTGCCACGGGTACCAGTAAGGCATCGCCGGGGATCTTCTTGAGATAGGTGCCAGGGCTATTAAAAAGCTCGATTTTGACCCCGTCGAGACTAGCTACCCACGACACCCTGAGGCGCAGGTAACGCCACCAGAAGCCTACGGCGGCCAGGATAACCACCAGTGGCAGGACCAGCACCAGGAATAGGAGCATGACCGCGGAGCTCGGGTCCCCCGATGCCCCCAGCGCGGCAAGCGGCGTCTGTTCGGGCTGCCATTGGAGTACGTTAGGCATCTTCGGTGTGACCCTGGGCGCTGACGCCTCCACCGCAACCGGCGAAGGCGTAGTGTTCGGTCTGACGGCGCATTGACAGTCCCCTCTCTTTGCGCATTATGGTGCGGGAATGGGTAACTGGTCAAATCTCCCCCGATGACGTGCGGGCTTTCGGCCCTGCAGGCAAACACCCGCAGCCATGCGGGTGCCCATTCCACCTCGCCCGTGGAATGCCCTGTACGAATAGCCCGGCATTAGGCCGACGAGCTTGCGCGATGGGGGAAGCCTCCAACGCAACGGGTAGAGGCATGATCCCTCAGGGGCTCGGGCGCGGACATAGGACGTCGAGCGCTGCAGTGCCCGTAAGAGCCCTGAGTGGGCTCGCGTGAACCGCAAAGCTCGACGGTTGGGCACAAAGAAACCTATCACGGAGGAGACCATTGGGTTTCAGGATCAATACGAATACCTCTGCCATGAACGCACTGCGCAACTTGGGCCTCGCAGAGACCGAGTTTGCGAAGAGTGTCACAAGACTCTCGACCGGCCTGCGCATCTCCAATGCGGCGGACGACCCCGCGGGATTGATCATCTCGGAGAACCTGCGTGCCCAGATTGGCAGCATTGACCAGGCTGTACGAAACGCTCAGGACGCGACCAGCTTTGCCAAGACCGCTGAAGGAGCGTTGGACGAGGTCAGCCGACTGCTGCGCGACGCTCGCGCCCTAGCGGTCGCAGCTTCCAACACCGGTGTTCTGGACTCAGCAGCCCTGCAGGCTAACCAGAACCAGATCATGTCTATCCTGGCGAGTATCGACCGAATCTCGTCTACCACCCAGTTCGGCGGGAAGAAACTTCTCGACGGTTCATCGGGCATCAGCGCGAACGTGACGGACACCGGGACGCTGGCCGGAATCAGCCTCGGCGGCACGTTCAATGGAAACTCCATTCAGTCCGATGGCGTCGTGTCGGTCGCGTTGGTGACCAGCGCCACACGTGCTTCGACAACGCTCGACATCACGTACGGCGCACTGACGAGCGTGGTGGCTGCAGGCACGTTCGTGTTGAACGGCGTGTCCATCAGTTCGAACGGGACCGAGACGCTCCAGGAGATCATCAACAAGATCAACCTGAAGAGCGGGGTGACTGGTGTAACGGCGGAAGCGTCGTTTGCCACCTCGACGCAGATCTTCGTAAAGCTGAACCAGACCAACTACGGCAGCAACTACAGTATCACGCTGTACGATAAGTCAGATCTGATCGCATCTGCCGATTCAGTGACGGCCACGGCACGCGACGCGGTGGTGAGCGTGACCGTGACGACTTCGGCGGGAGCCGAGACGGTAGCGTTCACCGGCGGGCGGAACTCTGGTGACAGCGGGTTGCGGCTAACAGACCGCTATGGCAACGCGATGCTCCTTACCGAGCAAGGCAATGCATCGCTATCAACGACGGCCGCGGTGGTTGCACAGATCTCGGCTGGCAGCGCGCAGTTCCAGATCGGCGCGAACGCGAACAACACGACGGCACTGTCGCTGGCCAACGTCAACACGTCTCAGCTCGGAACGACGGTGGTGTCCGGCAAGAACCTGAGCACTATCGACGTGACGACCTCGGCAGGGGCAACGGAGGCGTTGTCCATCATCGATGCCGCCATCGAGAAGGTATCCTCGCTACGCTCGGACATCGGCTCGTTCCAGCGCAACGTGTTGGAATCCTCGATTCGGTCCCTGGGTGTCGCCAAGGAGAACCTGTCGGCGACGGAGTCGCAGATCCGCGACCTGGACGTGGCCCAGGAGATCACCAACTTTACTAAGCTGCAGATTCTCCAGCAGTCCGGCCTATCGGTGCTGGCGCAGGCCAACGCTGCGCCGCAGACGGTGTTGCTGCTGCTTCGGTAGGTCCAGTCACGGCAGTCGGCAACTCGGCGCCTCGGCTCGGTCGGGCCGGGGCGCCCTCTTGTTTTTGAAGAACTGACGATCCCGGCATCTTTGCATGGTAGCAGCTTTGACAGCCGTGGAAAGAACCTGCCAGCAAACAGCCGTGGCCCCCCAGAAGGAGCCAGAGCGCCGAAGGGCCTGAGGGTGTATCGGCGCAATCCCGAAGGGCGTGCAGCCGCCCGGAGGAGGCCCGCGAAGGAGCGAGGGGCACGGCATCATGGAGGATAAGCAGTGGGGTTCCGAATCAACACCAATACATCGGCGCTCAATGCGTTGCGCAACCTGAACATGATCGAGAGTGAGTTCTCGAAGAGTGTGACGCGTCTGTCCACGGGCCTCCGCATCTCTACGGCGGCCGACGACCCAGCAGGACTGATCATCTCGGAGAGCCTCCGCGCGCAGATCGGAGGCATCGACCAGGCGATTCGCAACGCCCAGGACGCCACGAACTTCGCAAAGACGGCGGAAGGGGCGCTAGACGAGGTGAATCGGCTGCTGCGCGACGCCCGCTCCCTCGCCGTGGCTTCGGCTAACACCGGTGTGCTGGACCAAGCAGCGCTACAGGCCAACCAAAATCAGATCAACTCTATCATCGCTACGATTGACCGCATCGCCTCGACGACACAGTTCGGTGGTAAGCGGCTGCTGGACGGCTCGTCGGGCATCTCGTCGAGCGTGACGGACACCTCGATACTGGCGGCCATCAACATCGGCGGCACGTTCAACGGCAACTCGGTACAGTCGGACGGGCTGGTGTCGGTGGCCATCGTGACCAGCGCGACGCGAGCCTCCACCACGCTGGACGTGACCTACGGCGCGCTGTCCAGCATCGTGTCGGCGGGCACGTTCGTCATCAATGGCGTGTCCATCACCTCCAGCGGGACGGAGACCCTGCAGGAGATCATCACCAAGATCAACCTGCAGAGCAAGAGCACGGGCGTTACTGCCGAGGCCTCGTTCGCATCGGCTACCCAGGTGTTCGTGCGCCTCAGCCAAACCAACTACGGCAGCCGCTACGGCATTACCTTGTACGACAAGACGGACATGATCGCGAGCGCCGATTCGGTGACAGTGACTGCCCGGGACGCGCAGGTCAGCGTATCGGTAACTACTGCCTCGGGTGTCGAGACGGTGCTTTTTACAGGCGGCCGCAACGCCGGGGACACTGGACTGCGCCTTACCGACCGCTACGGTAACGTACTGCTGCTCACCGAACAGGGCAACAGCTCCCTGGGAACAACCGCGGTCGCCGTGGCGCAGATCACCGCCGGCATGGCGCAGTTCCAAATTGGCGCCAACGCCAACAACACCACTGCCCTTTCGCTTATGAACATCGCGACCGCCAATCTTGGCGACACGGTGTTCAGTGGAAAGAACTTAAGTACTGTAGACGTGACTACCTCGGCAGGTGCGACGGAGGCGCTCGCTATCGTGGACGCCGCCATCGAAGAGGTGTCGTCGCTTCGAGCGTCGATCGGCTCGTTCACCCGCAACGTACTGGAGTCCAACATCCGGTCACTAGGCGTTGCCAGGGAGAACCTATCGGCGACCGAGTCGCAGATTCGCGACCTCGATTTAGCCAACGAGATCACCAGCTTCACCAAGCTGCAAATCCTCCAGCAGTCCGGCCTATCGGTGCTAGCGCAGGCCAACGCTGCTCCTCAATCGGTCCTCGCGCTGCTCCGATAGGCCCGGACGTTCGGGTCGGCACTAGGGAACGCGCCCCGGAGCACTAGCTCCGGGGCGCCCATTCATAGGCAACCCTTACCGGCGGGAACTCGTTTGAAGCTGCATGTATATCTGCTCCGCTCGCGTGCTCGGGTTCCTGCCTCTCCTCGCCGTGTTGTGTATGCTTCCGACCGGGTGCGGTAGAGCCGAAGGAGACAGCAAACTGGCATCCATTAGCTACCCCGTTGTGAACGCGCCAGAGTTCGTCGGAGGTACGGACGACTGGCTGAACAGTAAGCCCCTGAGCATCAAGGACCTTCGCGGCAAGGTCGTGCTGGTGGACTTCTGGGAGTACACCTGCGTGAACTGCATTCGCACCTTTCCCTACCTGACCGAATGGTATCGCAGATATGCTGACAAGGGGCTCGTCATAGTCGGGATACACACTCCCGAGTTCGAGTTCGCGAAGTCGAAGGAGAGGGTTTCGGCTGCCGCGCAGCGGTTTGGTCTCGCCTTCCCGATACTCCTCGACAACGAGTACGAGAACTGGTCCGCCTACGCCAACCGCTATTGGCCACGCAAGTACCTGATTGACAAGAATGGCAAGATCGTGTACGACCACATCGGGGAGGGTGGCTACGGGACGACAGAGAAACGCATCCAGGCGCTGTTGCGCGACGCGGGCTATTCGGGCGAACTGCCTCCGATTATGGAGTCGGTCCGTGAGACTGATAGGCCGGGCGCGGTGTGCTACCCGACTACCCCCGAGCTCTACGCGGGCAGCCGCGGGTACCAGAGCGGCCACTTCGGGCAGGATGCGTTCTACCGTCAAGGGCAGGTGGTGGTGTTTTCAAAGGAACAGCCGCGCGACGCTGGGCGCATATACCTGTCGGGCAAGTGGTACTGCGGGCCCGAGAGCGTTCGGGCGGAAGGGATGCCTGCTGCAATCGAGCTGAGCTATAAGGCGACCGAGGTGAATGCAGTGCTGAAGTCTGGTGGGGCACAGCCGATTCGATTGCTCGTCACGCAAGACGGCAAACCACTGAACAAGGCCAGTGCGGGGCAAGATGCGCGCTTCGACGAGCAGAGCAACTGCTACGTGGAAGTGGCCGAAGGGCGGATGTACAGCCTCGTCGTGAACCCGAAGCACGGAGAGCACGTGCTCACCCTCACGCCACAGGCGGCGGGAGTGGAGTTATACTCGTTCACCTTTAGTAGCTCGTGCGTCGAGCCCTAGCGGGCCAAGGCGCAGGCGACCTGAGCGGCCAGCCGAGCATTGGCGACGAGGAGCGCCGCGTTCGTTCGCAGGTTTTCGCCGTGCAGGGCGAGCGTGACGGCTTCCAACAGCCGCGGTGTTACCTCTCTGCCCTCCACTCCTTCTCGTGCGCAGGCGTCCTCTGCCTGATCCACCGCACGTTGCACCACATGCCAGGGCAAAGCAGCGTCCTGGGGCGGCGGCTGGCAGAGCAGCACCGCGCTGCGCACGGCCAGATCCATCTGCTCACGGAAGACCGAGGCCGCAGCTTCCGGGGAGTCCACCCTTCCCGTGGCAGCGTAGCCGCTATTAGCACAGTAGAACGCCGGAATCCTGTCAGTGCGGTACCCGACCACCGGCACACCGCTCGCCTCCAGGCGCTCTAGTGTCGTCGGGACGTCCAGCACCGCCTTCGGCCCGCTGCACACCACGACCATGGGGATGGAAGCCAATGCCATGAGGTCGGTGGACACGTCCTGCCCGCCACGATGCACGCCCCCGATTCCACCAGTTGCCATCACTTTGATTCCGACGCGGTGGGCAAGATGCATCGTGGCCGAGACGGTCGTGCCCCCGCACGCCCCGGCGTGACACGCGACGGACAGGTTCTGCAGGTTTACCTTCTGCGGTTCGTCCTGCTCCCTTAGCCGCAGCAACTCGTCGTTCGTCAGCCCAACCTTCGCCTTACCGTCCAGCAGGCCCACAACCGCCGCTACCGCGTGCTCCTGCTCGATAGCGGCGACCTGTTGCAGTACCGTTTCTATGCCGAGCGGCTTCGGCAGTCCATGGGTGAGCACCGCGGTCTCCAGTGCGACCACCGGACGCCTTGCGGCAACCGCGTCGCGCACGCACTCGCTAACGGTCGCGCTCACGCTTCGCCCATGCCTTCAGAGCGTTCTCGAAGTCGTGCAGCACCGGCTCCACACGCACGCGAGTGAACACCACCACGTCCTTGCCACGCTTGCGCTCTACGAGCCGGAAGTCTTCCGTGATCTCCGGAGCAGGTTTGGTCTCCGTGATTCCCAGCCCCGGCCGGACGTACACCCCTGCCAGGCTGAGGTCCCATAGCGAGGCAGGCGATCGGCCCATGGTCGCAGCCACTTCTTTCAGCAACTTGCCGGGCGTGCCATAGTCCGCGAAGCGCTCGCGGACCTCGGTGCCGGTCAGCTTGATGGCATCAGCCACGCCTACCGCGGGCATCCAATAGAGCGTCACCGGCGATTCGAACAGCATCTGTGCCGCCCTCACGTCGTTCGCCAGGTTGAAGTCGCCGCGTCCGCCCTTCGGCAGCGGTCCTCCGCCAACCCAATACACCTGTGCCTTCGCTGCGGCGCCCTCTTTCAGAGCTTGGGCCACATCCGTGGCGGCCGAGAAGCAGAGCACGTCCAGTCGGCCCTGCTTGGCGAGCGTGGCGATCTGGAGTGCCCCCTCCGAGGCAGGTTGATCCGGCTTTTCGGCGAGCGACACCTCCGCACCTTGCCACACGGGCACCTGTGAACCGAGGTCGGCGAGCAGCTTGGTGACCGCTTCCTTCGCCAACTTCGCAGTGCCGGGCGCACCGTAGTGCGAGGCCACGATGCCTTTGACCTCGACCGATGGCGAGGCCAGCAAGTACACGATGGCCAATTGGTCGTCCACCCAGTTGCCGCAGTCGGTGACGACCACGACCGGCTTGGCTGACCAGGCCGATACCGCCACACACATCAGGGCCATCCAAAGCGACTTCATCTCACCCTCCCGAGGAGTGGATTGGCACTGCGCGAGTCTCTCGCGCTTCCTTCCATTGCAAGCACGCGATGCGCCGGCTCATCAGTTCCCTAGCCCCTACTCGCCCTGCAGCCGACGAAGCGCACGGCGAGCCGCTTCACGAACCTCCGGGTTGGCATCCTCCGCGAGCGGACGCACTCTCTCGGCCCACTCCTTTCGACCGATCTGCCCCACTCGGGACACCACCAGCTCGCGGATGTCCGGGTTGGGGTGTTTCAGCAACGAAATGCCGACTTCCACCATGGCGGGCTTGTTGGAGAGCAAGAGCGCCGCGCCTGCTTCAGCCCGCACCAGATCCGAGGTCTCGTGCTGCACTGCATCGGCCAGGCGGACGTCCAGCCCCACGAGCGATGGGTCGGATACGGCACGTGCCGCCGCCGCGCGCACGTTCGGGTCTGGGTCGTTCAAGAAGCCGAGTAGGAACACGTGGCCGCCCTGACCACCCATCTTGCCGAGCGCGCGACAGGCTGCCACCCGGCCGGCGATGTCAGACGAGTTCATGAGCGAGCCGATTCCTGCCAGCGCCTTCGTGTCGTTTTTTTCGGCAAGCAGCTCGGCAATGACCCCGCGCGTGTAGCCTGACAATGCCTTCGCAACACCCTCTCGCAGGGCCACCTTCGCCCTCTCCGTGTCCTGGAACGCGAGTGCGCGCGCGGCATACTCGGCCACCCGCGCGTCCGTATCCATGATCTCCTGAATCAGCGCAGGCTCGACTTCGGGATGCCTAACACGCGTGAAGACGGCGGCGGCGTTCAGCCGCACCGTCGCGTTGACGTCGGATAGCAGCTTTGCCGCAGTCTGGATATCCGAGAGCGGGGAATCGGCTTTGATGCGCGCGCAGGCGGCAGCGCGCAGGAGCGCATCTGCGGACTCGAAACTCGGCGCCGCTTCGAGCAGCGGGGCCTCCTCGCCAACCTCAGCCTGCTGCAAGATGCGAAAGTCGTCCACGTAGTAGGTGATGCGATCGGACGAGAACCACTGGTTGCTACAGAACTTCCGCGGGTCGCCGAATCCGATGTCCGTCACGATGTGCGGTCCGGGACTACCGATGGCCTTCTCGAGCGCGCCGCCCAGATCGTACACCACCCGCTGCCACGTACCATCGGCGACGAAGCGTGCCCGAGGCAACTCCATACTCTCGCCCCACTGCTCGCGGTGGCGGCCGGTGAGCATCACGGCGTAGCGTTTTTGGTCCGCAAGGGTCACGATCAGCCCGCACGACTCGCGGCTCGTGGTCTTCAGATACAACTCCACGAAGCGGTAGACGCTCGCATCGTAGCCGGGCCCGGCAGGGTCGGGTTGTGCGTTGGGCAGGTATTTGCCGAAGGCATTCACCCGCCCCCAGTGGGTCCCACCCTGGTCCGTGATGGACAGGACGTTACCGCCACGCTCTGCATCGGTTACGGCCTCGACTGTCCAGCCCGCAAGATCGTGTCTAAGGGTGCCCCAGCCCCCGAGGTCCGTCTCGAAATCGTCATGCTGCAGCACTGGCTGTCGGAAGACTTCGAGAGCCACCTCCGCCGGGAACACCCTGCCGCCGACCTCCACCATGGCACGCACCGTGGTGGGTCCCTCGGGAGCTCCCGTCACGTCGAAGGCATACTCCACTGTGGTTAGTGCATTCACCTGCAATCTCACGATCGAAGGCGTATCCCCGATGGGTCGCCAACCTGTCGGGAGGTCCCACTGCACCCGTGCATCTCCGGCCTCCTTGCTCCGCAGCTCCAGCTTTAGTCTGTGCTCTCTGCCGGACACCCTGGATGTCCCGACGGGTAGAAGGCGTACGTGCAAGGCGTCGAGTACATGCACGGTGATGGGACGCGAGACGACCTCGCCCGTGGCGCGAGCCGCCCTCGCCTCGTACACCGCAGCGGACACGTTGGCTGGCGGCGTGAAGCGGAACCCCGACGCCGTTCGCTCCATGGGTCGGTCCGTGCCCCACTCGTACAGTGCCCACGGCGACAGGCCGGGAACGTCGCACTCGATGCGGGGTGCGATCTCCTGGCCCGCTGCAGCTGCCCCGGAGAACTGCACGTCCACCGGCACTCCGGCCGTGCCGACTCGGAGCAGGCCGGTCTCCGCGAGGGTGTCGCGGTCCATCGCGGTGTCCAGCACTACCATCATCTTGGCATCCACCGTCAGGTATCCGAGTACGTTCGCTGGCGGCTGAGTGCCAACGGGGTGGTCGGCCAGCGCCGCCACAACCATGTCTATCAGGTCCCAGCGCACGAACAGCATCTGCCGAACCTGATCACCGGCACGATAGCGGAACGTTGCCATGCCCTCGCGCAAGAAGTTGAGCTGGTTATCCAGGATAGAGTTCTCGGGGTCCGGCTCTTGGCGCACGACTGAGAGGATGCTCCCCGTCTCCGAGGGCACGAAGCACACGTCGGTTTGGGTGTGCTTAATCTCGATGCCCGACACACCTAGACGCTTCGCAATGGTGTCAGGTGTTAGATAGGGCAGCTTTGCCCAAGGGTCATCGCGGACGTCGCCCCAAGAGACAGGTACCGGTTCGTCCGTAGTATATGTCTGCTTGGCCACCGCCACGTAGTCCGGCTCGCGACGGTTGCTCATCTTCAGCCACATACCCGGGCGCACGGAGTAGCGGAACAGATCTCGCATCCACGAGTACCACCCCGTGTGGCCTGCTTGGTCCACCGCGTACCCGTTTTGTTCGGCAGAATGCAGGTGTGGTAGCCAGCTATACTCCGGTCCGCCGTATCCCCAAAGCCCGTAGGTACCCTCGATCTGGTGGTACCACTCGTGTAGCATAGCTTCCGTGTGGCCTATGCGTGGCCCCAACTCGCGTCCATGCGAGAGCAGTACGTAGGCCTGCGTGGCCCCGTTCGTCCGGCCGGCCGTGCCTCCGAACGAGAAGGCCGTGGAAGGGCCCGGGTACCAAAAGAACAGGATGCAGTCGAAGTCCCCGCGGTTGATGAGGCCTCGGTAGTACACCTCGCCCGCAACCCGCGGGTCGAACGACCACGACTCGTTGCCGCGATACTGCCCCCTTACCGGCTGGTCCTCGATGTTGAAGTCTATCTCGACCTTCAGGTTTCCGCCTGAGAACACCTCGACGAGTGTCTTCCATCGGGCGAAGGTTTCACGGCACAGGTCGAGGTCTTCGGGATCCATCTTCACCCACTGACGGTGGAGCACCCCGTCGGCGTCTTCGTACAGGAGGTCTAGGGTGGTGAAGACGGTGCATTTGGCGCGCCACACGTTCGGTGTTCCCGTGCGGATGTGCTCCATCGCCGTCTCGTACTCCTTGGCAAACTCATCCCATCCGCCGCGACCCAGATAGGCGCGCCCCAGATTGCCCCATTGGTTGATCTCGTACGTCCAGCCCCCGTGCCCGAAGCGCGGGCCCTGTGCGTTCACCGGGACCACGGCGTCCGCCGGGAAACGGATGGGTACGTCGGCTTCGCCGAGGCGCATCGTGCCAAAGGTTTTCCATTCCACGTCCGCCCACGAGAACGTGCAGATGCCGAGGACCACCCCGAGAACCGGGAACATCAACATATAAAGCAACCTCCTGTTGCCTGCCGGATTCGGCCTCGACCTAGCCGTCCCTGCGCCCGGAACTCCGCCGGAGACCTTAGCCGTACTGCAGATAGAACCTTAGGGTCAATTGATGCCTCGTGCCGCGTCGGTCGACCCTAGGCCGTCGTGGCATGTCAGAACGCAGGAGGATAGACATGAGCGTTTCAGCAGCTCGCCTGCTTGTGCCCGCGGGAATCCTTGCGGCCTCGCTAGGGCTGGTGTTCGCGATTTCGCAGCAGGATGCATCGAAAACCGATAGTGGGAAGTCCGGAGTGCAAATTGCCAAGACGGTAAAAGCGGTAGTGCAGGCCCCTGCAGCCCTTGACCGCAAGCTTGGCACGACACTGTCGCTGGACAATGCCGACCTCAAAACCGCCATTGAGATTCTGACGGGCCTCGATGCGTGCCGGGACTTGGACATCGTGGTCGCGGATCCGGGCGAGGCCGGACGGCGCGTGACGCTGCGCATCGGGCCGGAGAAGACCGTGCGCGAAGCGCTCGAGATCCTGGCGTCCGCCTACAACCGTCAGTTCGCCGTGGAGAAAGGCGTTGTTCATTTGAAGCGGCGAGGCCTGCTGATCCAGACCCCACAGGCCGGCACCCTGTTCGATCTTGCCCCCAAATTCCGGACGGACGACTCGGGACGGGTCCAATTCGATCTCCCGAAATCGGACAGTATTGCGGAGGCACTACGCGAAACCGCCAAAGCGCTTCGCGAGTCGGCCAAGGAACGAGACGGTGACGGCGGGGACTGGGCAAAGCTAGGTGATGAACTACGCAAAAGCGCCGAACAGCTCGAGAAACTCGCCAAGGAACTGGAGAGACGAGGCGATGTTCCGGGCTTCGAGTTCAAAGAGGCTCCGCGTCTCTTTACGCCGGACCGTGTGCGCGAGTTCGAATGGCGGAAGGACCTCACCCCCGAGAAACGCAAGCAGATGGAGGAGTGGCTCCGCGAACGCGGCTACCTGGACCGAGAGTTGAAGCTGGAGATACCTCGCATTCGTGAGAGGGTCGGCGAGGTGCCCGCGCTGAAGGAACTGTTCAAGGACATGCCCGACCTCCGCGAGATGCTGAAGGACGTGCCCTCCTTCCGAGACTCGTTCGAGTTTCGAGGCGGAGACGTTCGGCAGTTGATGGACAGCATCACGCCAAAGCAGTGGGCACTCCACGAAAAGCAGGGGTATCTCAAGCTGAGCGACCTGACACCTAAGCAGCGGAACATGGTTGGCATTCGCGGCGGGCCCGGCAGCCAGATCACGATGTCTTTCATGTTGGACGGAAAGAAGCTAACGATCAAGAGCGACTAGAACTCGGTAGGGGAGGCCGAACCGCCGCCCCTACCGGACCACGGTTTGGGGGAGTGCGGGCTCCGAAATGGGGTGCCGGGCATGCCGCGGTCCCGACAATGTGCGAGAGGGCCTTTCGACTGGGAATCTGCGGCACCGATAGGGCGAACAGTGAGCAAAGGGTAGGTACAGCGGACTTCCAACCGTCAAGATGTTGGAGACTGCGTGGAGGTGAAGGCCACATTTTGTGTTATGACCAGATGCGCAATCCTGGAGTCGGGGGTACAATAGGAACTGGAGGATTGGTCCTTCATTTGTCCGCGCCGACAGGAAGTCGCCGGGCGGTCGAGCGGCGGGAACCGGATGAGTTTGGATATCGTCGTCTGGGCATGAAGGACTCTTCGGATGCAATCTGATACGCAAGCATGGTCTCAGGCCGACGCGGAAGGCAGAGCCCTCTACGAGAAGGCGGACTACCAGGGCGCCATCACTCGTTGGCTTGACGCTCTCGTCAGCCTGGAGGAGTCAGGTGCCAACGCTCGGTCGCGAGCCGAAGCCCTCTACAACATCGGTATCTGCCATGGCCACATAGGCGACTGGGAAGCGTTGATTCGCTATCTCGAGCGTGGGCTCGAGGAGCACTTCACCCTTCTGCCCCCTACCCTACAAGCCGACCACGAGTTTCGTGCTCGCTGCCTGTGTCGCCTCGGGGAGGCCTATCGCTTGCTCGAGGCATACGATTTCTCGGCAGACTGCCTCTCCGCCGCCGTGGAGATCGCAACCCGATCGAACAACGAGGTGCTCGCCGCGGAGTACCTCATCGCATGGGGGCAAACCGCAGAGGCTGCCGGGGACCTGATCACTGCGCTGAACATCCTGAACCGGGCGAGAGAGATCGCTCGTCGTCACGCGGTACTGGCAGACCTCGAGGCTAGAGCCGACGAAGCCATCCAGCAGATGCTACTCGCTGCATCCGAGCTCTAGCGGCTCGCCAGTTTCGACAGAACTTCCGACATCACACGAATCGCTTCTGCCAACCGTGGTCCAGGGCGTGTGGCCAGCGATGCATCCACATGATACACGGACCTGTTGGCTACAGCCTTGCAAGACTGCCACAGTGGGTCCTCCAGGAATTCCTTGGGGTCTCCGGTAGTGAAAATGACGTCGGGGTCGGAGAAGAGCACCGACTCGCGGCTGGCGGGATAGAACTTCGCCTGATGATCGGCAGTGACCTCGCCGCCTGCCCGGCGCACGCAATCCGCGGTAAGCGAATCGGAGCCCGCCACGTACAGACCATCTTTCCCCAAAGTGAACACTACCTTCGGTGGCGAAGCGAGCCTTTGCCCTGCGGACTCCAGCTCACGCGCAACCTCCGCGCCCTTCTCCGAGGCACCGAGAAGCCGTCCTACGGTGCGGATCATCTCAGCCGTAGCTGCGACGGACGTCGGTGTAAAGCGTTCCACCCGCACTCCGAGCGACTCCAACCGCGATACCTCGTCAGGGTTGTTCACCGTCATGTCCGCGAGCACCAGCGATGGGCCCGCAGCGACCACGGCCTCCACATTCAAGCGGTAGTCGGTTACTCGCGGGATACGTTCGACCTCCGGGGGATAGTCGCACGCAGTCGTGATGCCTACGAGACGGTCGCCTCTGCCGACGGCGAACACCACCTCGGTCAGAGCGGGTGAGAGCGTCACCACTCCTTCCGTCTTCCCCGAGCGCTGACGCTCCGCACATCCGGCGAGCAATAGCACCATGACAACGAGGCAAAAAAGGGATCTCATCGGCTCACGATCTTTTGCAGTCGTTCTACTTCCGCCTTGGAGAGCATCCGGCAAGCCCCCTTGGGTAGCCGGTAGGCCGAGAGCGGCCCAAATCGGGTACGCACGAGCTCTTCGACTGGGTGCCCCACTGCCTCCAACATACGTCGCACTTGTCGCTTCCGGCCCTCCTTGAGGACTAGCTCTAGCGTGCAGCGGCCCGACTTCCGGTCCTGGCCAAGCACTCTGACCTCGGCCGGTGCCGTCATCCCGTCCTCCAGTCGCACTCCTTTGCGAAGGCGTTCGAGTGCGGCATCGGAGGGCGTACTGCCCACGACGGCTCGGTAAGTCTTGCGCACACCGTGGCTGGGATGCATCAATCGGTTCGCCAGCGCGCCGTCGTTCGTAAATAGCAGCACCCCGGCGGTATCTTTGTCCAGCCTACCGACGGGAAAGACACGTGCGGGCAACTCTGGAAGTAGCTGCATCACCGAGCGACTTGCGTGGGGGTCCTTTACGGTCGTAACGTAGCCTGGTGGCTTGTTCATCAGTACGTACAGCAGTCTCGGACGATGTATCGGCTTTCCATCTACCTCGATGACGTCTGAGGAGAGGTCGGCCTTCGTTCCTAGCTCTGTGACTACTTTGCCGTTCACGCTGACTCGCCCTTCGAGGATCAGCACCTCGCAGGCGCGTCGCGAGCCGAATCCTGCAGCAGCCAACAGCTTCTGGAGACGCTCAGCCACCTGGGTTCCAGCGCAGCAGGCGCCACGCGGCCACCGCGAACACCCCGAAGAGCAACGTCCACGCAGACCATCCGGAGATGGAAGACTGCATCGACACGCCCACCCGTTCGGCAGCAATCAGCGGTACCGCGTCCACCACCTGTCCGGCATGAACGACCTGTAGTTCTCCCAACTTCTGCCCAGGTGCTACGGGAGCCCGAACCTCGTTGAGGTTCACCTTGATCTCGGGCTTGGACGGCGATGAACGCGGGACAAGCGCGTAGGCCTCGCGCGCGGTGAGTGCCGCAACCGTCGGTGCAGTACCTCCGCGCACGAGCGCCCTACCGGAGACGTGACGACTGGGCAGAACCTCGGTCCGGTCGTACGACGCAAAGCACCGGTCTATCAGTGCCAGGGTGTCGGCCCGCCAATCGGGGCTGTCGAGAACCACCGTGATAACGCGAAAGCCCCCCTGCTCCGCGCTGCCCACGAAGCAGTGCCCCGACTTGGCCGTGTAGCCGGTCTTGATTCCGTCGACCTTCGAGCCCGGGCCGAGAAGGCGGTTGCGGTTGATCATCCACAAGTCCTCGCCGTTCACGCTACGGTCGACTCGGTGCTTGCGCGTCGCGACCACGTGTCGGAAGAAAGGCGAGCGCATCGCCTCCCGGGCGATTAGTGCGAGGTCTCGGGCCGTGCTGTAGTGGCGGTCGTCGTGCAGGCCGTGCGGGTTCACGAAGTTGGTGTTGACTGCACCAAGGCGTCGCGCGCGCTGGTTCATCTTGGCGCAGAAAGCTTCTTCCGAACCTGAGACGTGAAGGGCAGCAAGCTGGCAGCCGTCGTTGGCCGACCGCAGGAGAATGCAGTAAAGAAGATCTCGGACAGAGATGCGTTCGCCGGGCTGAAGGTTCATCGAGCTCTCGCCGACGAAAGTGAAGTCCGGTGGAGCCGTCACGATGGAGTCGAGGTCGCACGACTCCAGCACGAGCAGCGCCGTCATGATCTTTGTCGTACTCGCCGGGTATCGCCGAACGTCGGCTGCTTTCTCGAAGAGGACCGCTCCGCTTGCAGCGTCGATTGCGATGTAGGACGCCGCTTGGATTTCCGCGCCCTTCTGCCCGTGGCAGAGAGCACAGGCGCACAACAGCAGGACGACGGCGAGCCTCACGTCTCCGCTTCGATGGGCGGCAGATGCTCGAGCGACACCAGGTTGAACTGGTGGAGGAACTGGTCGGTGGTACCGTAGGTGTACGGCCTTCCGACGGTGTCCTTTCGCCCTGTCGCTTCCACGAGTCCCATCTCCATCAGGATCTTGACCGAGTGATCGCTATTGACGCCGCGGACCGCCTCCAGTTCTGCAAGCGTGATGGGTTGACGGTAGGCGATCACGGCCAACGTCTCGAGCGCTGCTCGCGACAACTTGCGCTTACGAGGGTTCAGGTAGGCCGCCACCGTGTCGGCGAATTCTGGCTTAGTGGCTAGCTGGAAGCCCCCCGCGATCTCGACCAGGTGCAGCCCACTCGTACCGTCGAGCCTCTTTCGCAATGCGTCGAGCGCGGCCTGCACCTCGGACTGCGGCGCACCACACAGGTCAGCGAGTGCCTTCAGAGGAACAGGCTCACCCGCGACGAAGAGCACGCACTCCACCGTCGCAGTCAGCTTGGCTAGGCCGTCTTCTCGGGGCTCAGGAGAAAGATCCTCTCGTCCCGAACCGTTACTCGACAGAAGCCCAGTCTCACGCTCTCCAAAACCGCCAGAAAGTGCCATACAACGTCCATTCGTGTGTAGTCTTCAGGAAGTAGCCTCTCGAACTCGACCGGTGATTCCGCAGTCACTGCCGCCAGTACGCGCTGGGTCAGTTCGGCCATCGAGAAGCGTGGCCGCGCTGGGAGTCCTTCCGGTTCTTCCGCCGCGCGCTCCAGCAGCCGCTTCAGCGCCCTCGCCAGGTCTTCGGTCTTCACGCTGGAGAGGTCCAGTGGCAGCTCGTAGGTTCCGTCCGCCGCAACTTGCTGCCGGAAGAAAAGCAGGTCCCGCATCTCCTTCGCTGCTGCCAACGCTTCGATGGCGGGAGCGAAGATGGAGGCGGTAGGCTCGATGCCGATTTCAGACTCGAGTTCGTCCGGCTCTGCATCCTCAGGGATCATGCCCCACGCCTTGCGCTCGACCAAGTACGCAAGGCCGAACATGCCTGCAGAAGCCCTGTCAATCTCGCTGCAGCCGGTCTCCTCGAGGTAGCGCACGTACTCGAGGCAGATGGGAGCGAGCGGAATGCCTGCAAGCTGGATTCGGCACTCCCGGACCAGTTGGATCAAACGCTCTAGTGGACCCTCGAACTCCTCCGAGCGGACCGTGACGGGTGGAGCGGTCCCGGGTCCGAGATAGCCTACCGAGGGTGCATCCTTGCTGCGTGCGGGTGCTGGTATCGCCGGCCTCCAATGCACTGGAGGCGCCGAGCGGAATCGAACCGCTGAATGAGGGTTTTGCAGACCCTTCCCTTAGCCACTTGGGTACGGCGCCCCGTCTGAGCCAATTATACCTAGAAGGCCGGCGAGGCGAGGTCGGATCACTTCGCGTCTCGGGTGGTGTGCTTGACCTCTGTCACGGTCAGATCGTCGTTCAGGCGGTATACGTAGATGTGGTACTTCGAGCCGCTTAAGTTGGGTTGCCGCTCTGCGTTCTTCCGGAGGTCGCAGAAACACGACCTGCTGCTCGTGAACAGCGGATCGTGCATCGAGCTTCGTACCACCACGAGCACGCCGTCAGCCTGCTTCGGCTTGGCTTCCGACCAACCTGACTGGCGCATCACCTGCCTGGCAACGTCTCGGGTGGCGGTCGAAGGCGCGATGACGGTCATTCGGCTGCCGCGCATCACTTGGGCATCGAGCGATGTTGCGACCAACACAAGGACGAGTGCGAGCGCGATAGCGCCCGCTACCATTCTGCGGTTGTAATGCATGGCTTGCCTCCCTGTTAGGATGGACGCCGTCGTCCGCGCCGGCGTCAGGCAGAGTGTGCCGACAAGTCCGTGTACGGTGCGGTTCACTATGCGGCGGGGCAGTGCACTGGATTCCCGCTCTCGCGGGAATGAAACTTACTATGCGAAGGCTGATACCATTTGTCATTCCCGCGGAGCCGGGAATCCAGTTGCGTAGCGCAGACGTCCTAGGCAGCTACCGAGCAAGCGCCTGCACAACGTCGGCCCCAGCGTAGGCCGCCCGAGCGACCGGGGCATGGCGCCCACTCCACCTACATCCGCAGCAGAACCGACTCGCGCCGAAAAATGCGCTCGGCCACCGCCACACCAACGACGGCATACACCGAGCACGACCCCAGAGCAAGCGCTACGAACTCGAGCGGCGTGCCGCCCTCGATCTGCATCCGCACCAGTGCCGTGCAGTTGTACACCGGAACCAGCGCCGCCACAAGACCGTCCGGCAACTCCCCGAACCCTCCGAAGATGCTGTACATCGCAGGAAGCATCACGGCTAGGCTGAGGGGCATAAGGTAGGTCTGCGCCTCGCGCTGATTGCGTGCGTAGCTCGAGACGATCAGCAACATCGCAGAGAAGAACACTCCCAACGGCACCATCACACCCAGGGAAAGGAACACGGGTGACCAGGAGAAACTGGACCCTATCACCGGGCGCAGTGGGGGAATGCCGCTGTTGGACGCAAGCACCACACCTGCAAGCGCACTCACTCCTGCCATGATGCACGCCGTCAGCACGGCCAGGAACTTGCCCCACACTAGGTCGCCGCGCCCGACCGGACTTACGAGAGCCGTCTCGAGCGTTCCGCGCTCCTTTTCTCCGGCCACGGCGTCGAAGGCCGTGGGCACCCCCCCGAAGAAGGTGGCGAGGACGAGAAGGTACGGCAGAAACAGCGCGAGGACCGAAGGCTCCGCTGGAGCGCTTGTCGGCGCCGCTTCTAGGCTCTCCAACCCAATGGCGACTGCGCGAGCCGCCTCCGGGCTCACCCCGTGCGCTTGGAGCCTACGCCCGACTACCAAGCTGTCCACCGACCCGAGCGCGTTCATGATCACCCGAGAAGCCCGCACAGAGTTCGGCGAGCCGGACTTGGTGATAACGGTCGCCTGCGCAGTACGCTCCAGGTACAGGTCTTCGTCCGGGTTACCGCTCAGTACCAACACGACGTCGCATTGCCCGGCTGCCATCGCGCACTCCGCTTCCGGTCTCTCAGTGAAACGGTAGTAGGTGAGCTGCGCCGTGGAATCAGCGGCAACCTGCTCTCGCACCAGATCGAGGAACACCGGCGCACTCGGGCCGACCAAGCCGACGCGAACACGCTCCGGACCACCGACCTTGGCATGCCGTGGAGGCTGGGTACCAGTCTGGCTCGCCTCCTGGATGTCGGAGGCCAAGAGGGCGAAACCCGCGAACGCCACGATGACCGCGGCAAACGGGCTAACCAGCGATGTCAGAATCACTCGCTTGTCGCGCAGCGCCTCGCGCATTTCCTTGCGATACACCTTCAGCGCGTTGGGCATGCTCACACCCGGAACAACACCGATTCCCGACGGAACATCAGTACGACCGCCAGGAACGCGGCGCCTGCGAGCACGCACGAGGTCAACATCGTGAGAGCGAACATCGTCCAGTTCAACTCGCCCATCAGGATTTGGCGGATGACCATCGCGGAGTTGAGCACGGGCACGAAGCCTATCCAGAGCTTCGAGGCGAGGTCCGTGAAGCCGATGAACTGGCTGGCAATCGCGGGGACCATCACGACGAAGCTGATGGCCGAGGTGTATGTGTTCGCCTCGCGCTGGTTTCTTGAAAAGGCGGACACCGCGGTGAGCACCGCCGCGAACATCACGACCAGCGGCAGCATCGTCAGGAGCGAGGTCAACGTGCCACCCAGCGACACGTGGATGCCCCCCTTGAGCAGAGGCTTCGACAGTTCGAACCCCGGCAGTACGACGATGAGCAACCCCACGAGCCCCGAGATGGAACTGGCGAGGCATACCAATGCCATTGAGAGGAGCTTGCCCAGCGCGATCTGCACACGGCCCGCAGGCGAGACCAGTAGCGTCTCCAGCGTGCCGCGCTCCTTTTCGCCGGCTACCGAGTCTGCGGCGAGGCTCATTCCACCGAAGAACGCGAACACCACCAGGAGATAGGGTAGCAGCGTGGACACGATGTCACCGCCGAACTCCTTGGCTTCGGTGGTAGCCACCGTCTCTACTCGAATGGGTTCCAGGTCTTGCTCTCGAAGTCGCTTATTCGCAAGCACCTCTGCACGGCGCTTAGCGTTCAGCGTCTGGGCTGCGGCCTCCAGCCTGGCCAGAGCAAGCTGCGCGGGCAGGCTCTTCTTGTCTAGGTAGGCCTTTACCTCCACGGGCTTGCCGCCGCCGATCGCACTCGCAACGTCCCCCTCGAACGCCACAAGCATCCGCACATCCTTCTCGCGGACCAACACCAAACCTTCCTCCAGGGTCGGCACGCTCCGCGTTCGGAAGGCTTGCTTGGCGACGTCCATCTCCAGAAGGGGTTTGCCGAGGGAGGCGTTGAGCACCGCGATCTCGGACTCGCCCGGCTTGTCCAGAAACCCATGCAGGGCGCCAAGGAACAGCGAGATCACCACCACCAAGCCCACCGGCAGCAGGATCGCACCGACCAGCACGCGGCGGTCGCGTACGAACTCGTGCAGTTCCTTGGCCAGCAGCAGAAGGGTGGTTCTCACGCGAGGTCCTCTTCGTCGCGAATGCCGATGAGGGCGAGGAACACCTTCTCCATCTGAGTCTCGCCTGTGGTTGCGCGCAGTTGCTCTAGCGGGCCGCAGGCGGTGATGCGGCCCTCGTGGATGACCGCGATGCGGTCGCACAAGCGCTCGGCCTCGCTCATGATGTGCGTGGAGAAGATGACGGTCTTGCCCTGCGCGCGGCACTCCTCGATGAAGCGAATGATGGTGCGGGAGGTGACCACGTCCAAGCCGACGGTGGGCTCGTCGAAGAAGATGACAGGCGGGTCGTGCACGATGGTGCGGGCGATGGAAACACGCTGCTTCTGACCCGTGGACAGCTTGTCGCACAGACGGTCCGCGAAGTCGGCGATGCCCAGGCGGTGGATGACGCTGTTTGTGCGCTCCTCTAGGTTGCGTCCCTGCAGGCCGTAGAGGCCGGCGATGTAGCGGATCATCTCGCGGGGAGTGAGGCGGCCGTAGAGCGCGGTTGTGGTGGAGAGAAAGCCGATGCTCTGGCGGACCTGTTGGGCTTGGCTGCGAATGTCGTAGCCGGCGACCGTGGCACTACCTGCCGTCGGTTCGATGATGGTGGCGAGGATGCGGAGGAGGGTGGTCTTCCCCGCCCCGTTTACACCCAGAACGCCGAATATCTCGCCGGGATGGCACTCGAACGATGCATCTTCGAGAGCGTGCACATCGCCCCTCCTTTTGTCGAAGAAGGTCTTGACGAGGCCCTCGGCGCGCACCATTTCGTGCGTAGTGTACCAGGCAGTGGGGCTGGTCCGTTTCTGCGATCCTCGGCGCCGTTCGCGTAATCAATCCCGATGCCTCCGCTGCTGGAGCGGTTCCTACTTCGGCATTGCTGCTGCACTCTGATGCCAAAGCATGGGGGGCGGGAGTCTTTGCCAGGGGGAAAGACTGGGGCCAACGGCACGGGGATTGCAGCGACCCGGTCGGGATGAAAGCCTTCACGAGACCACTTCCGGAGACCTTGGTGTTGCTGGCCATCGGCCTTGCAGACATGGTGGTCACCATCCTGCTTGTCGGCTCCGGGCTGTGTCGCGAGCTAAACCCTCTGATGGCTCCGCTGCTTAATCACCACTGGGCAACGTTTGCGGGGGTCAAGGTGCTCACGCTGCTGGGTGCAGCCGTGGGCTGCGAATGGTACCGGCGGCGCGACGAGGAGTTCGTCCGAAAATGGGTGCGTGTGGGGATCGTGAGCTACCTCGTTCTCTGGGCAGCCTGGTTCGCCACCGGATGGGACCCGTTCGCCGCCGCATAGGCTAGAGGAAGAGCCGCACCGCCCCCACCACCATTACCCCACCCGCTACGATGACGAACGACTTCACCGCCCATTCATCCCGGATGACCACCCGTCGCCCCGTTGCCACCGAATAGAGGCTGACGAGGCCGCAGCCCAAGGCGTACAGAAAGGCCATCGGCCCAGCCGGATGCGCCCGAAACGCGGCGCTGACGTTTCCTCTCGCCATGTTGCTGAACGCGGTCGTCAGCCCGCACGATGGGCAAGGCTTGTGGTAAACGACCAAAAACCCGCAGGGCGGCATGCCAAGCTGAGTGTGCGTCCCAGTCCCGGTTGGCGAGGGCGTCAGGAGCGCCGCGACGAGCACCATGCCCCCGCAGAGAACCAGCAGGGCCACCTCGGCCACCAGGCGCTTGCGGGGCATGGGAACCGTTCGAACGAGAGGCCGTTGACGGGACGACTCGACCGCGTTCACGTTCGTAGTGTAGCATGAGGTGCAACCACTCCCACCGTGGAACACCTTAGGAGTCTCAATGATCCCGCTTCGCCGGACCGTCGTCTCGATCGCTCTCGCTCTGCTCACGCTCTGCGCCACGCTCGCGGGGCAGCAGCCGGCCATCACGTACGTCGTGACGCCGGACTTGGGTGCAAAGAGCTATCACGTTTCGATGAGCGTTCGCGACGTGCACAACTCGCCTTTGGATGTGCGCATCCCGGCGTGGTGCCCCGGCTGGTATGTGCTGACCGAGTACCACAAGAACATCCGGCGCGTTTCGGCCAAGACGACCTCGGGCGTGAGGCTGGAGGTGGCCGAAGCAGGCGACAGGGTTTGGAGGATCGAGAACCGAGGTGCGGCGGGAGTGGTAGTGGAGTACCAGGTGCGGGGGAACGATGCCGGTTTCGGCTTCTTCGGCTCCCACCTCAGCGAGCGCAACGGTTTCATCAACCCCGCCTCGCTGTGCATGTACCCCACGGGGCGTACCCAGGAGCCGGTCGCTATTCGATTCGACCTGCCCAGTGGCTGGAATATTGCGACTGCCCTAGACCCCGGTGGCCGCGAGAGCGAGTTCGTGGCGCAGGACTACGACGAGCTGGTGGACAGTCCGTTCGAACTGGGCTACTTCAAGCGTGTGGACTTCCAGGCGGCGGGGGTGCCGATGTTCGCGACGTTCACGTATCGCGGCGAGATGCGGCCCAACGCCGACAAGATCGTCTCCGACCTGAAGCTGATTGCCGAGACCCAGATCGCGATGTTCGGTGGGGCGCCCATGAAGCGGTACTTCTGGAACATCCATTTGGATACTGGGAGCTTCGGCGGAGGGCTGGAACACCGCGCCTCCACCACGCTCAACGTGCAGAACAACGCCGACTTGGACTTGCGGTGGCTTGCTTCGCACGAGTTTTTCCACCTGTGGAACGTAAAGCGGATTCGGCCCAAGCTTCTCGGCCCGTTCGACTACACGGGGCCGCAGCGGACGGGCAACCTATGGTTCGCCGAGGGGGTGACCAGCTACTACGGCGATCTGACTCTCTACCGATCCGGCATGATTGACCGCGATCAGTGGCTGCGGACCATCACGAACCAAATAGAGACACTGCAGGGCAGCAGCGATAGGCTGAAATACACCGCCGAGGAGGCTAGCCGTCGGGCTTGGGAGGGCGGAAGCCAGGGCTACGGCAACCTGAGCTACTACAACAAGGGCTTTCTGATGGGTCTGCTGCTCGATTTGTCCATCCGCACTCGGACCGGCGGCGAGAAATCGCTGGACGACGTGATGCGGCACATGATGAAGAAGCACAATCCTCCCAAACCCGGTTATGACGAAGACGGCATCCTTGTCGCAATCAACGAAGTGACGGGGCTCGACTTCACCCCCCTCTATACGCGCCTGGCGCGCACGACGGAGGAACTGCCCTATGGCGAGGTGTTCACGGCCGCGGGGTTGCAATATGGAAGTGGCGAGCAAGGCGAATCGGGGCTGACGCTGGTGCTGGCCAACGCTCAGGCCTACCCGCGGGTGCAGGAGGTGAGCCCGAACTCGATGGCAGAGGTGATGGGGCTTCAGCCGGGGGACTTCATCGTCTCGGTGAACGGCACCGACGCACGCGGGCGTGTGGACCCGTTGGCAGGCATCGCTGCAGGTACGGACGTGGCCATCTCGGCGCTGCGTCGGAGCGAGAAGCTGTCGCTGGCCGGCACAATGGGCTCGCGGACCTACTCCGGCGCTTCCCTATCGCTCGCACCCAACCCAACGCCGCTGCAACAGCGTGTCCTCGACGGCTGGCTGAAGCGGTAGGTTCATCGAACCCGATCTTGTACCCAAAAAACGCACAGGTGCAGGAAGGAATCTGGCAGGAGGGTGCGGAAGGAACGGAAGGTCAAATTCATCCTGACCCGGGCTCCACGGATCGGGGCCGTCCCTGACCGCCGGAAGAGCCAAATTGGTGGAGAGTGAGGATACAATGCAGTTCTACAATGTGAAGACACGACAGCCCGTCGAGGTGGCCGAGAAGGACATCAAGAAGCAGAAGATGGAACGCAAGACCTCCAAGGGCAAGCAGGTCCGCTATGCCGTAACTGCGACGGTGGACGGGACCAAGCTGTTCAAGTTCATCAACGAGGAGACGTTCAAGTCGCTCAAGGTCCCCGAGGTCAAGTAGAGCGGGCTTGTGCGCTGGTCGGGGCCTCACGGAGGCCCGCGGCCAAAGTCACAACACCGATGTGAACGGCAGATTGCGCCGGTCGGAGGCTGCCGACCCGGTCTAGGGGACGGTCCGACGTGTGGGTGGACTTACGTTTTTGTGCCCGCATTAGGTACCGGGTCGGACGCCCCGTCCGGTTTGCGTATTATTGCGCAAATACGGTAACTTATCACCGGGCGATCCCGGAGCCGACCGAAACCACCGGTTATTGCGACGGTTCAGGAGTCCGCCCGGGAGTGTCATGAGCAAAGACGCGAGCCGTACATCTCAACCAGAGAGCAGTACCCCATCGCAAGAGTCCGTACACCGGCACGCTCATGATGCCGTGGTGCTGCCGCGCTCGGCCTTCCACACGCTGCTTGACGCACTGGAGAGACGTGACTATCGGATTCTAGGGCCGGTACTGCGCGAAGGAACCATCACCATCGATCGCATTACCGGCGAAAACGACCTCCCCATCGGCTGGACGGACGTTCATGCACCAGGCAGCTACCGCATCGAGAAGCGAAGCGATCAGCGTTTGTTCGGCTACGTGGTCGGACAGCACTCGTGGAAGCGCTTCCTGAACCCGCCGGTGACGACCTTGATGCGGGTTCGCAGGGAGAACGGCCGGATCGCCATCACCTCTGAGCCGCTGCCGACTGAGAAGTATGCGTTCCTCGGCGTCCGCTCGTGCGACGTCGCTGGCATCCGCATCATGGATCGCGTGATGCTGGAAGGGCCCTATGCAGACGAGCGCTACCGGGCGCGCCGTAGGAATGCCCTGATCATAGCGGTGAACTGCAGTGAGGCGAAAGGTTGCTGCTTCTGCGTGTCCATGGACACGGGGCCCAAGGCAGCGAGCGGCTTCGATCTGGCCCTGACCGAAGTTCTCGATGGTGATGAGCACTATTTCGTGCTCGAAGCCGGGAGCGACTCGGGGCACGAGATTCTTGCCGAGTTGTCCACTCGGCCGGTGAAAGAGGCCGAGCGTAAGGCCGCCGATGCGGAGGTTGCCAGGGCCGCTTACCAGATGGGTCGTGCGCTGAACACGCGTGGACTTGCCGAGAAGCTTGCGGGGAGCCACGAGCATCCCCGCTGGGCGCAGGTTGCCAAGCGATGCCTCTCGTGCGGCAACTGCACGATGGTGTGCCCAACCTGCTTCTGCATGACGATCGAAGATCACAGCGATTTGACGAACGAGAATGCGGAGCGCAGACGTCTGTGGGACTCGTGCTTCAGCCAGGAGTTCTCGTATATTCATGGAGGGCACGTGCGCGATTCCGTTGCATCCC
This sequence comes from Fimbriimonadia bacterium, assembly GCA_039961735.1. Taxonomy (NCBI): domain Bacteria; kingdom Bacillati; phylum Armatimonadota; class Fimbriimonadia; species Fimbriimonadia bacterium. The sequence continues at coordinate 61,083 of JABRVX010000003.1, read as the reverse complement.
GCTATCGGCAGTGGCTGATGCACAAGCTCTCGACATGGCAAGATCAGTTCGGTTCATTCGGGTGCGTGGGATGCGGGCGATGCATCGTGTGGTGCCCGGTCGGCATTGACATCACAGAGGAGGCCGCGGCGATCGTCGGAGGCGTTGATCGCCCGGGATAGGGAGCAAGATGGAGACGCTGGAGAGGATTCTTAGGGAGCACAAGTTCTTTCGCGATTTGGAACCGCAGCACATCGAGCTGCTGGTCGGGTGCGCCTCGAACGTCCGGTTCAGTGAGGGGGAGTTCATTTGCCGTGAGGGCGACGAGGCGACGCAGTTCTTCCTGATTCGTGCAGGTAGCGTCGCGCTGGAGATCAACACGCATGATCGCGGGCCCCTCGTCGTGCAGACGCTCGGCGAAGGCGATATCCTAGGTTGGTCTTGGCTTATTTGGCCCTACAAGTGGCATTTCGACGCACGGTGTTTGGACTTGGTGCGAGCTATTGCACTCGATGCGACGTGCCTTCGCACGAAGTGCGAAGCAGATCACCATCTGGGCTACGAGATCCTCAAACGCTTCGGGCATGTGGTGGTGGAGCGATTGGAGGCGACTCGACTGCAGCTCCTCGACGTGTACAGGGTGACGCCGTGAGGTCTTTGGTATGGCGCTAGCCGCAGTCGCCCCTGACGTTCTCCTGCCCCGTCCGTTCGCCATCACCCGATACGTCAGGGACACACACGACACTTTCACCATCGAGTTGGAGCCCGCGGATGGCGGCGGCCCGATCACCTTCGAGCCGGGGCAGTTCAACATGCTGTATGCCATGGGAGTGGGCGAGGTACCCATCTCTATCAGTGGTGACCCGGCGAAGCCCGAGAAGTTGGTGCACACCATACGCGCTGTCGGACCTGTCACCAAGGCGATGCAAGCGATGGGCAAGGGTGACATGATCGGTGTGCGTGGCCCCTATGGCAGCGCGTGGCCCATGGAGACAGCTAGGGGTAACGACCTGCTAGTAATTGCAGGAGGGATCGGTCTTGCCCCTCTTCGTCCCGCCATCTATTGGGGACTTGCGCATCGCCAGGAACTTGGGCGTCTAGTGATCCTTTACGGTACCCGGACGCCGCACGACATGTTGTTTCGCAAAGAGCTCGAAAAGTGGAGGGGCCGCCTGGATGTATCGGTGCGTGTCACCGTTGACCGAGCGGAGCCAGGATGGAAGGGCAACGTGGGTGTGGTGACTACGCTAATTCCACGGGCAGGTTTCGACCCGGTAGACGTAGTCGCGCTCGTGTGCGGGCCGGAAGTCATGATGCGCTTCTGTGCTCGCGAACTGGTGAACCACGGCGTCTCTCCCGACCGTATCTTCCTATCACAGGAGCGAAACATGAAGTGCGGGGTCGGCCTGTGTGGGAGATGTCAGTACGGTCCCACTTTCGTGTGCAAGGACGGGCCTGTGTTCTCGTATGAGCGCGTGAGTCCGCTACTCGGAAAGCGTGAGCTATGAGTGACGGTAAGAAACCAAAACTGGCGGTGTGGAAGTTCGCGTCCTGCGACGGGTGTCAGCTGTCGCTATTGGACTGCGAGGACGAGCTGCTCGCGGTCGCCGAGGCGGTGCAGATATGCTACTTCCCGGAGGCTACCGACACGTTCGTGAAAGGACCGTACGACGTGTCGCTGGTGGAGGGCTCGATTACTACTCCGCACGATGCCGAGCGGATACACGGGATACGGCGATCCTCCAAGACGCTGATTACGATAGGAGCGTGTGCGACTGCTGGTGGTATTCAGGCACTCCGTAATTTCCGCGACGTGAAGGACTTCACGCGGATCGTCTACGCTTCGCCGGAGTACATAGACACGCTCGGAAAGTCCACACCGATTGCGGACCACGTGAAGGTGGACTTCGAGCTCCGCGGATGCCCGATCAACAAGAGCCAACTCATCGAGGTCATCGCCGCGTTCCTGGCGGGGCGCAAGCCGAATGTGCCCGCATACAGCGTGTGCATGGAGTGCAAGCGTCGCGGGACTGTCTGCGTGATGGTCGCGCACGGCACTGCCTGTCTCGGGCCCGTCACGCAGGCGGGTTGCGGGGCGATCTGTCCCGCGTACGACCGCGGCTGCTACGGTTGCTTCGGGCCCAAGGAGACGCCTAACACCAGTTCCCTTGCCCACTGGTTCGGGGAACACGGCAAGCATAACCGCGAGCTGGTACGCATGTTCCGAAGCTACAACGCCTATGCGGAGCCCTTCCGTGCGGAGAGCGAGGCCCATGAGCAATAGACGGATCAAGGTGGACTACATGACGCGCGTCGAGGGGGAGGGCGCGCTGACTGTTCGAATCAAGAACGGCCAGGTACAGGACGTCAAGTTCCGCATCTTCGAGCCGCCTCGCTTCTTCGAAGCGTTCCTTCGCGGACGGGATCATCGGGAAGCGCCGGACATCACGGCGCGCATCTGTGGCATCTGTCCCATCGCTTACCAGATGAGCGCAGTTCACGCGATGGAGGATGCCTTTGGTGTAGAGGTCGGAGGGCAGCTTCGAGCCCTGCGACGACTGATCTACTGCGGTGAGTGGATCGAAAGCCATGTCCTGCACATCTTCATGTTGCACGCCCCGGACTTCCTCGGCTATCCCGACGTGATTGCCGTCTCCAAGGATCACCCCGAGCTCGTGCAGAAGGCGCTGCAACTCAAGAAGGCTGGCAACGAGATCGTGGCGCTTCTCGGTGGCAGGGAGATTCATCCGGTGAATGTGAGAGTGGGTGGGTTCTATCGCACCCCCTCTCGCCGAGAACTGGACGAACTGGCAGAGAAGCTGAAACCTGCCAGAGACATTGCGCTGGATGCTGTCAGCTGGACTGCTTCCCTTCCCTTCCCGGATGTCGAGCGTGATTACGAGTTCGTCGCCCTCAGCCACCCGGACGAGTACCCGTTCTGCGAGGGCCGATTGGTCTCGAACAAGGGGCTGAACATCGCGATACGCGAATACGACGCACACTTTGCCGAGCAGCATGTCGCCCATTCGAATGCGCTTCAGTCCAGGAACAAGGACGGTGGGGCGTACAAGGTCGGACCGCTTGCCCGCTACAACCTCAACTTCGACAAGCTGCGACCCATCGCCCGACAGGCGGCGTTGGAGGCCGGGCTGAAGAAGGACTGCCGCAATCCCTTTATGAGTATCGCGGTCCGGGCCGTAGAGACGCTCCACGCGTGCGACGAGGCACTGGCAATCATAGAGCAGTACGAGCCACCGGAAGCGCCGTGCGTGGAATATGAAGTGAGTGCTGCGACGGGCTATGGCTGCACGGAAGCACCCCGTGGTATCTGCTACCACCGATACAGCGTGGACAACGAAGGTCTTATAGTGGACGCACAGATCGTACCGCCCACCTCTCAGAACCAGCCTACGATCGAGGCGGACCTCGAACATGTTGTGCGTCAGTTTATGAATCTGCCCGATGACGAGCTGACCAAACGCTGTGAGATGACAGTCCGCAACTACGATCCATGCATTTCGTGTGCAACGCACTTCTTGAAGCTGAACATCATCCGAGATTAGGAGTAGCATGCTTTGAAGGTGTTGTTCGTTATCAACGATAGCCCCTACGGCAACGAGAAGGCGTTCAACGCCTTCAGGCTGCATTCCGCACTCCGCACTGCAGATCCGACTGCGGAGCTGAGAGTGTTCCTGCTATCCGACGGAGTGTACTGCGCGATACCCCAGCATCAGCGGCCAGAGGGAAGCTATGACATCGAGGCCATGCTCACCGATGCAATTGCCGGTGGGACTAAGGTGCTCGCCTGTGCGACGTGTCTCGATCATCGTGGGCTGTGGGGCCACAAGCTGATCGCCGGCGTCGAACATGCGACTATGAAGGAGCTATCCGAGTGGACGCTGACATCGGACCGGGTGGTGACCTTCTGAGCGCTCGCGCGCTCATTGTGGGCATCGGCAACGACATGCGGGGGGATGACGCAGCAGGCTTGCTCGTGGTTCGGCGCCTTCGCGAGTTGGGCGTGGATGCCGATCTCCGTGAGTGCGACGGCGACGGGGCTGAGATGATGGAGCTTTGGCGCGATGCGGAAGAGGTTGTCCTGATAGACTCGGTCCACTCCGGATCACCTCCTGGTACCATCCATCGGTTCGACGCATGTGAGCAGCCCATTCCCGCTGCCTTTCGCCACAACCCCTCCACCCACCTATTCAGCGTTGCAGAGGCGATAGAGCTGGCCCGATCTCTACTAAGACTACCACCGCGCCTGACCGTGTATGGCATAGAGGGGGCGCAGTTCGGCGTGGGGGCAGATGCGTCTCCCAGGGTTGCCGCAGCCGTAGACACCGTGGCAGCCGAGATCGCCCTATTCGTAGCGCAGGGTGGCGAGAACCGACCATCACGGTAATGCTGAGGTAACAGCATACCACGCCACCCCAACCCCGTCATGCTTCGACAGGCTCAGCATGACGGGTCTTGTCACTTAGCCCCGAGACGAAGTGCAGTGCTCATATCGAGACAGACGCCGAATGGCGAGACCAAACGAGCAAGGTCATGATAGCCGCCCAGTAACCCGGGTCCCGTCAGACGATCTGGCCCTGGAGCGCGTCGTAGTCGTCCTCGCGGACCGGCTTCAGGCCCGCAACGTCCTCTGCCTCATAGTCCAGCAGCTTCAGCCAGTCCTCTTGCGTATCCGTCTTTGGGAAGATCTCGTTCTCGCGGAACTCGGTGCGGATGGCGGTTGTCAGGTCTTCCACGGACACACCCCCATCCTGCTCCCCCTGCTCGATAGCGCGACGGATGGCATAGTCTTTCGCTCGATCCACCGACGACTTGAGAAGCGCACCACTCACCAAGTCCGACCAGTGCAGAACGTCGCGGCTACCGTTGCGCAGGAACACGGTGAGGAACTGCGTCTCGGTGGTGCGGCGCCACAGGTACTCGGCCGCCCGATGGATGGCGCACTCTCGGGCAGCATCGGAGTCCCCGTCGAACTCCGCGCGAAGCGCGGGGTCGAGCGGCACGCCGGAGTGAAGGTAGATACGTAGGATGTCCTCGGTCGCGAGTCGGTCCGGACGACCTATTTTCACCTTGCGGTCGATTCGCTCGGGCCGCAGCACCGCCGGGTCTATGTAGTCGGGTCGGTTGGAAGTGAGCATCACCACCACGTTCTGCAGCTCTACCAACCCATCCATCTCCGCACAGAACTGCGGTACGACGGTGTTGGAGATGTTCAGCCATCGGCCCGAACTGCGTGTGCGCAGGATCGACTCGCACTCGTCAATAAAGATGAACACCAGCTTCCCATCGCTCGCCTTCTCGCGTGCGGTGGTGAAGATCTCGCGCACCATGCGTTCGGTCTCGCCCAGCCACATGTTCAGGATGCGCGGGCCGCTAATGAACATGAAGTACTCCTCCACCTTCTCTCCGCGGACTTTGGAGTACTCCTGTGTCAGGTTGTAAGCGGTCGCCTTCCCTATCAGCGTCTTCCCGCAGCCGGGCGGGCCATAAAGCAGGATGCCTTTGATTGGCTTCTTGTCGAACCTCCGGTACACCTCGGGGTGGAGCAGCGGGTATTCGATCGTGTCCTTGATTAGGCGGATTGCTTCTTCTTGGCCTCCCACCTTGCTCCACGGAAGCTCGGGGACATCCTCCAAGTAGTAGTCACGCACTTCGTTACGCCCATAGTGCTCCACCGCGAGGCGGAAGGTCGGGTCCATTCGCACCTCATCGCCTGGCTCGATCTTGGCGTCCATAATGGGCGCACCGCGCCGCACTATGCGTCCACCCGAGCCCTGCACGTCGGTGGCTACACGAAGGCGACCCTCGTCGTACACATCGGTAACCTTGACAATCTGCCCACCCGAATGCACGCCGAGGTCTTCCAACACGGTGTACGCCTCGTTCACACGTACCTGCGTGCCGGGCTGAAGGTTTGCCAAGTCTGCCTTCGGATCGAGATTGGCCACGAACTCGGTGTCACCGAGCGCGATCAGTGCGTAATCGTCCTTCTTGCCCAAATACACGCAGACCCGATTGGCGGGCGAGGTCAGTTTCTCGTACGCTTCCTCGAACTCGGCCAGCGCCTGCTGCATCTTCTCGCGGTCTTCGGCGTCCATCTGGAGCCGCACCTGAAGGCTCCGGAGGTAGTTCAGCAGTCGCGGGTTGTCGCGCGGCACCATGCGGATTAGCTCCTCCAGGATGGCCAGAGCGTTGCTCCCCCGTTGCTCTTCGTCTCTTGTGCCGTCGAAAACGCTGTCGCTCATGTTCTCCCTAGTCCCGTCCACTCGGGATGACTTGATTAATAGTGTACGTCGTCCGGTACGTTGACCATCGAGATGAGAGCCCTTCTTCCGCCCAATGAACGCGAAACCGAGCCCTACCTGTCCTTAACGTTCCCAGACCCGCCGGATGCGCGCCCCCATACCGTGATCAACATGGTTTGCACGCTTGACGGCCGTATCGTCAACGTTCAGAACGCCAAAGGCCTCGGTTCTGCGACAGACAAGCGCCTGATGGAGAGGATAAGGACCCAGGTGGACGCCGTGCTGATTGGGGCGGGGACTCTGCGGGCCGACCCGAGGATGGGGTATCCGCTGGGGCTTACGCGGGCCGTTCTATCTCAGAGTGGGCAGCTGCCGAAGGACCTCAGCTTCTTCGAGGAGGCACCGGAGAGGGCGATTCTGTACCTGGCCAGCGGCGATGTCCCTGCTCTGCCCTCCGGCGCCGAGGTCGTGCGGGTGGCCGACGCCACGGATGCTGTCCGGCACCTGAGACGTGCGAGAGGGGTTCGGACGTTGCTCGTGGAGGGTGGATCCATCTTGAACGGGCACCTGATTCGGGCTGGTTACGTGGACGAATTGTTCCTTACGCTCGCTCCGAAGCTGCGCGGCGGCGACGGGCCGACCGTCATTACCGCGCCTGCATTCCCGTCAGACGCCCTGCCCCGTCTGAGGCTTCTCTCGGTGTTCGAGGAGGAGGGCGAGCTGTTCCTGCGGTATGCGTTTCGACACGGGACGCAACCCGGCGCCGGGCCGATGACGTAAGAGCGGTAGCGAGGAGGCGAAGCGAGTGGAGGAACCCGTAGTCTATTCACCGCCCGCGTGCATCCAGTGGTTCGAGGTCGGTGCGGGCGGAATCAAGCAGGACGCGAGGGCCAAGGCTAAGGCAGCGAAGGTCGGGCTGCAGGAAAAGGACCTGGGCACGGCGCTGAAGGAGGGTCTCTCGGCGGCGATGCGCGCGGGTCGGGCAGCGATGGCGAACCTGGCGGGAAAGCGCAGCGAGGCCACCGAGGTCCGGCTGTACGAAGACCACTTCGAGCTGGTCTCGCTGCTGAAGACGGTCTCCATCCCCTACAAGGAGGTGCGCTCCATCGCGCCTTCGCCGGGTGGCAAGCACCGGTATACGCTCACCCTGCGCTCGGGCGAGCACACTCTGTCGCCAGTGGCCTACTTAGTCTCCGGCAGCGCACGCGTGCCGGTCGGCTGGCAAAGGAACGGGATGGAGGTTCCGTACCTGCTGCTGATCGAAGAGCTTGCAGCCCGGTGTGGGGTGGAGGTCACCGGGCTGGGCTGACGCAGCCCAGCCCGCCCCGGGTGGCTTGCGGGTAGCTCCGGGGCTCGTCACGTCGCTCGCATGTTGGCACAGATCCCACTCCGTGATACAATTCTTAGAGCAGACATGCTAAACAGTGCTGCGCGCATCCGCAGGCGAGGCTGCGGCAATGCGTTCCCGGTGCGAAGTGCACCCAGGAGCGGGTCCCGAGCAGGTCATACTGTGCCGCGTAGTCCCACAACGCTGGTTCACGCAGCAACAGAAAGGGAGATGACCGGTGACAAGTTCTTTTTGGCGACTGCTCGCCGGCGCGGTCATAGCCGGCCCGTTGGCGACACCCGCTGACATCCTCGATCCGAATCTTATTCCCAAGTATGGCCAGTCACTCGTGATTCCGCCCGCAATGCCCAAAACCACCAAAGCGTTGCAGAAGGGGTCGCCGAGCGTAGACTACTATGAGATTGCGGTGAGGCAGTTCGAGCAACAGATATTGCCTTCACCCTACCCGGCCACGACCGTCTGGGGCTACGGTTCCGTCAACCACCCTGGTTCTTTCAACTACCCATCGTTCACCATCGAGGCAAGGGTAAACCGGCCTGTGCGAGTGAAGTGGATCAACGATCTAGTGGACGCGAACGGGGACTTCCTTCCTCACCTGCTGCCGATCGATCAGACATTGCACTGGGCCAACCCCCCAGGTGGCCTCATGGGTCGTGACATGCACGGGTACGATCCGACGCCCTATACGGGCCCCGTTCCAATCGTGACGCACGTGCACGGAGCCCACGTCGGACCGGAGAGCGATGGCTATCCCGAGGCGTGGTATCTCCCCAACGCGCGGAACATTCCACCAGGCTATGCCACCGTCGGCACTCACTTCGGTCAGTTCGACCAGTCGAACACCGATCCTGGGACCGCTGTGTTCCAGTATCCGAACGACCAGCCTGCCGCGACCCTGTGGTATCACGACCACACACTAGGTATGACCCGGGCCAACGTCTATGCCGGACCGGCAGGCTTCTACATCCTGCGTGGCGGGCCGACCGACGTTCAAGGTAACCGGCTTCCGGGTCCAGCCCCCGCCTGGGGTGACAGACCGGGCACGCGGTACTACGAGATTCCGATCGCCATTCAAGACCGCACATTCAATGAGGACGGCTCGCTCTTCTACCCTGCCAACCGCGCATACTTCGAGGGCTTGCTACCCAGTCAGTTGCAGATTCCGTTCATCCCGGACTACGGCTGCACGGGTCCCAGCGATGTCTCACCCATCTGGAACCCCGAGTTCTTCGGGAATACCATGGTTGTGAACGGGCGCACGTGGCCTACACTGGACGTCGAGCCCAGAAGGTACCGCTTCCGGCTTCTCAACGGCTGCAACTCGCGATTCCTGATTCTGAAGCTGGTGGCCGGCAATCCGACGGTCCGCCCTGCCTCGGCTGCATTGCCGTTCTGGCAGATCGGAGCTGAAGGCGGCTTCCTCCCTGCGCCCGTGCAACGGGATGCGCTTCTGATGGGTCCTGCCGAGCGTGCCGATGTGATAGTGGACTTCACCGGGCTACCCGAAGGTACCGACCTGTATCTGATCAACGAAGGACCGGACGAGCCGTTTTCGGGAGGAGTTCCGGGACAGGACTTCGACTACGCAGACCCGTTTACCACGGGCCAAGTGCTGAAGTTTGCAGTGGGGTCACTCGTGAGCAGAGACCTCAGCACTCCACCTGCACAGCTCAAGCTGCCCAAGCAGAAAAGACTGGGTACGGAGGTGCGCTCGCGGCGGTTGGCCCTCGGCGAAGTGGACTCCGCGACGGTGATGGTGAGCGAGGACAACGACGGCAACATCGTGTTGGACTGCGGGGACGGCGAGCCCTTCGGACCGACGGCTGCGCTACTGGGTACGCTTAACCCCGACGGCTCCCCGAACCTGCTGCGCTGGATGGATCCGATCACCGAGAACCCTGGCGTCGGAGACACAGAGATCTGGGAGATCCATAACTTCACCATGGACGCGCATCCGATTCACCTCCACTTGGTCATGTTCGAGGTCGTGGATCGCACGCCGATGGGTGACGTGATCGGGAGCGCAATGACCCGGGGGCCCGAGTTATGGGAGACCGGCTTCAAGGACACAGTGATTGCGTATCCTGGCGAAATCACCCGCGTGAAGGCGCGCTTCGACATCCCAGGCCTGTACGTGTGGCACTGCCACATCGTGGAGCACGAAGACAACGAGATGATGCGACCCTATCGAGTGGGTCCGTAGAAGACTCGGGAACCGGCCATCTACCGAGGGCCCTGAAAGCGGCCCTCGGTAGATTACGGACACCCACGAGTTGCTCGTAAGCCTGGCGGGCATCCCTAGGAGTACTTAGGGGTCGCGCTGAGCGTGCCGTAGCGCCGTCCGGCAGCGCACGCGTGCCGGTCGGCTGGCAAAGGAACGGGATGGAGGTTCCGTACCTGCTGCTGATCGAAGAGCTTGCAGCTCGGTGCGGGGTGGATGTGGGGACTGAATAGGCATCGAGCCTGCGAGGCCGTTCACTGCGGACCGATCCAGGTGGGATGTGAGGGTCTGTCATAGATGGGGCCTTCGGTCGTGGTGGGGCTTGGATGAGAGTGGCCAGGTCGTCTCGCCATTCCCTCGTGATAGCGGCGATGGAGATTGCGCCTCTCACCTGTGCCTCATACGCGAGCGAACGAGTGTTACCCTGATGCCGAGCTTGGGCTGCGAGCGCGGGTTATCGTCATGCTGAGCCTGTCGAAGCATGACGATGCCCGACTATCCAGAGTGGAGATACCACCATGCGGACCACGAGCGCATGCTTCGACGGGCTCAGCATGACGGGTGCTTCGACGGGCTCAGCATGACGGGTGCTTCGACGGGCTCAGCATGACGCCACAACAGATGACACGGTGTTAGGGCGGGACGAGCACGAACAGCATGACAGTGCTCGGTACAGAGCAGTACCTACCCCACCAGTTCCCGACAGCGGGAGGCGATGCGGGAAGCGTTGGGCACCACCTCGAGCTCCAGGTTCGCGGCGTAGGGCATCGGCACGTTGAGGCCTCCCACGCGCATCACGGGGGCGTCCAAGTCGTCGAAGCAGGACTCCCCGATCCGCGCAGCAATCTCAGCTCCGAAAGCGCCAGACCTCCATGCCTCATACGCAACCAGCGCTCTGTGTGTCTTCCTGACCGATGCGAAGATGGTGTTCGTGTCGAGTGGTAGCAGGCTGCGCACGTCCACGACCTCTGCGGAAATGCCGTCCTTCTCCAACATCTCCGCGGCTTTGAGAGATTCCACCCGCATCCGCGACCAGGTGATGATGCTCAGGTCCGTACCCTGGCGCACCACCTCCGCCTCACCGAATGGTGTCATGAACTCGGAGTCTTCCGGCACCTCGCCCTTCGCTGCGTACAGGCCAGGCGCCTCGATCAAGATGACGGGGTTCTCATCGCGTACCGCAGTCTTCAGCATTCCCTTCGCATCCGCCGGAGTGGACGGGCACACCACCTTCAGGCCTGGCACATGTGCATAGATGCCTTCCAGCGACTGGGAGTGCTGGGCGGAGAGCTGACGCCCCGCGCCCCCGGGCCCACGCACTACCATCGGTACTTTCGCCTGACCACCCGTCATGTAATGGATCTTGGCCGCATGGTTGATGATCTGATCCATGGCGAGGATGGAGAAGGACATCGTCATCATCTCGACGACCGGCCGCAATCCTGCCATCGCCGCGCCGATTGCGATGCCCACGATACCGGGCTCGGAGATGGGAGTGTCCCAGACTCGTGCTTCCCGAAACTGCTCGAACAACCCCGCAGTTACCCGAAACGTGCCTTGGTAGCGACCGATGTCTTCGCCCATGATGAACACATTGTCATCGCGTTCGATCTCCTCGATCAGAGCTGTTCGAAGGGCGTCACGATAGGTCATCGTTGCCATCAGTGCCCCACCTCCGGCATCATGTCGGTGTAAACGTGCTGGTACACCTCTTCGATAGGTGGTTCGGGGGATGTATCCGCGAACGCATACGCCTCCTCCACCACCCTTTGTATCTCGATGTCCCACAATTCCATGTCGGCTTCGGTAGCTATCTCCTCCCGGATCAATCGGTCACCATGGATACGAAGTGGGTCACGGTTGCGCCACTCGGCGACCTCTTCATCCGTGCGGTAGAGATTCTGGCTCACATCGGCGGCGCCGTGTCCCACGAAACGGTAGTTCATCACTTCGACGCAGTACGGACGGGAGGTCTCGCGCACCTGCGCGATGATACGATCGGCATCACGGCGTACCTGTACCACGTCCATGCCATCCAGTCTCTCGTGACCCATTGCGAAGGGAGCGGCCCGCTTGTGCAGTTCTGTGTCTGCAGCATGGTATTCCAAGCGCGTTCCCATGGCAAACTGATTGTTTTCGATGATGAACACGATGGGCAGGTCCCATAGCGAAGCCATGTTCATCACCTCGGGCACGACTCCGGCATTCACGGCGCCGTCGCCCATGAAGCAGAGCACCACCTGGCCCGTGTTATGGTACTTGGCTGCGAACGCCAGCCCGACCCCCAACGGCACGTGTCCGCCTACGATCCCCCATCCCCCATAGAAGCCCCGCGGGATGTCGTAGAGATGCATGGACCCGCCCTTTCCACGCGCACAGCCGGTCACCCGCCCTAACAGCTCCGCCATCACCACTTTGGGGTCGGTACCCATCTGCAGCGCAAAGCCGTGCACTCGGTACGCACCTATCACCGAGTCCCCGGGATGCAGCGCCGAAAGCCAGCCGACACCTGTTGCTTCCTGCCCGATGTACAGGTGAAGGTATCCGCCGATCTTGCCTGCACGATAGGCGAACTCGCACTTTTCCTCGAAGCGACGGATCAGCAGCATGTCCTTATAAAACTGCTTCAGTTGTTCGGCATCCGCCACTGCGGGCCTATTCCTTGCCGGTGTACTCACGTGCACCTCCTAAGCGGGCGATGCCGCCCTCCGCGCCACTTCCGGCGCCTTCTCGATCGCTCCGAGTATCTTCCGGATGGAACCGAGGATGTCCGACCTCGGATGCCACCTCACTCCCTCTGGCTTGAACGTAGCCGTACCGACAGCCTGCGTCAGCAGCGTACATACTTTGGGGCTCAGCTTCGCGCCAGGACCCAGCACGAGGTCGGCGACCCCTTCGCGCATCTCGAGTTTGGCTACGCCCACACGATACGCGCGCATCCTCAGGCGCATAACCTCGGCCGCGGCCTCCACGTCGGCGGGGAGGGGACCGTATCGGTCTTTCAGCTCCGATAGTACCTCGGCAAGGTCTTCCTCGGTCCTAGAACTGGTCAGTCGGCGGTAGAAGAACAGGCGTTGTGCCTGGTCGGTAACGTAGCTGGCGGGAATCTGCGCGGTGATGGGCAGGTCGAAGGTGGGGAGCGTCGCAAACGCTTCCTCTAACGGCACGCCGCGAAGGTCGTTCACCGCTTCGCGAATCATTTCCACGAACAGGTCATATCCGACGCTCACCACGAACCCGTGCTGCTTGGAGCCGAGCAGCTCCCCGGCGCCGCGAATCTGTAGGTCCCGAAAGGCGAGCGAGTAGCCCGATCCCAAATCGGAGAACTCCTCCAGCGCCTTGAGGCGTTGCAGCGCAGTCTCCGTCAGCACCTTCTCCTTGCGATAGAGCAGGTATGCGTATGCCTGGCGGTCTGAGCGACCGACGCGGCCGCGCAATTGATAGAGCTGGGCGAGGCCCAGTCGGTCAGCCCCGTCCACGATGATCGTGTTGCACCGTGGTACGTCCAAGCCGTTCTCGATGATCGTGGTGCACACGAGCACGTCGAACTCTCCGCGATAGAATGCGAGCATAACTGCTTCTAGCTCGCGCTCATCCATCTGACCGTGGCCGACAGCTATCCTCGCAGAGGGGACCATGCGTGCTATGTGATCCGCGATGTGATGGATGTGCTGGACGCGGTTGTACACATAATACACCTGTCCATTCCTCGCCAACTCACGCAGAATCGCCTCTCGCACTACGCTATCATGATACGCCCTGAGGCAGGTCCGGATCGGCAGTCTTCCGGGCGGCGGGTCTGTGATGACTGACATCGAGCGAATGTCCATCATGGCCATGCTGAGCGTACGCGGGATTGGCGTAGCAGTAAGTGTCAGCACATCCACTTGTGCTCGCAACTTCTTGATCTGCTCCTTCTGCATCACCCCGAAGCGCTGCTCTTCGTCTACGATAAGCAATCCGAGGTTGTGAAACACGACGTCCTTAGATAGCAGTCGGTGCGTGCCGATCACTACGTCCAGCTCGCCCGTTTTCAGCTTGGCCAGTATCTCCTTCTGCTGCTTCGGGGACTTGAAGCGCGAGATGAAGTCCAGGCACACGGGATAGGGGGCGAGTCGTTCACGAAAGGTTTCGTAGTGCTGTGTGGCCAGGATGGTCGTCGGGCAGAGCACACCTACCTGTCTGCCCTCCTGTGCCACCTTGAAGGCTGCCCTAACAGCCACCTCGGTCTTGCCGAAGCCGACGTCACCGCATACCAATCGGTCCATCGGGTGGGGCTGTTCCAGGTCTCTCTTCACCTCGTTGATCGCCCTCAGCTGCGTCCTCGTCTCCACCCACGGAAACGTCGCTTCCATCTCCGCCTGCCACGGGCTGTCCGGCGGAAAAGGGTCTTTGGTCACCTTAGCGCGTGCGGCGTAGATCTTGAGCAGATCTTCGGCCATCTCACGAGCGCCCTGCTTGGCGGACTTGACGGTGCGTTGCCACTCTCCGCTGTGCAGCCGGTTAACCTTCGGAGGCTCATCGGTGGGAGCCAGGTACTTCTGGATGCGGTCGAGTTGATCCACCGGCACGAACAGCTTGTCCGGCGGCGCATACTCGATGTGCAGGAACTCCTTTTCCACCCCTTCGAATCGCCGCGTCACCAAGCCACGGTAGATCCCGATTCCAAAGTAGATGTGTACGACGTAATCGCCGGGCTTGAGATCGAGCACCGTGGCAATCGGCGCCCCCTCGCGATACCTCTTCTGCGGGAGTCGTAGCCGGCCCACGCCGAACAGCTCTGCGTCCGTCAACACCGCAAATCGTTCCGATGGAATCGCGAACCCGCCCGCAGGGTTCCCCGATGCGAGATGGAATCCCCCTAGTCTGATCTCCCCTTCCAGCCAGGGTACGTCAATCCCAGTGAGAGTCTGGCGAGCGCGAGTGGGTTGGTCCGTGCCTACTACGACGGTGAAGCCAGACCCCAACCAGTTGCGGATCGTGTCCACCAACGACTGCGGGTTCGTTCGGTAGGGTGCCATGCTCGCGACACCCGCCGAGCGAACGACGGTATCGTGCAGCCAGTCGGCCGTCGAATCCCCCAGCGACATCGAGATAAGACGCTTCACTTCACCTAATCGCGCGGGAGGGGCGAGGAACCAGTCGGCCTCTGCGCTCAGCATCTCGCCGCGTCCCATGCGGGTCTCCAGTGCCTGCTGCATCTCCTGGTGGGCTCGTTCGACGTGCACGCTTATCTCCAAGGGTTCGTCCACGATGAGAAGGCCATCGTCACCGAGGTAGTCCAGCGCACACGTCGTAGCGTCGTTGACGAGCGGGCGGTAGAGGGTCTCCCGGTCGAAGCAGAGGCCAGACTGAAGTGCAGCGATGTCGGCCTGAATCGCCTCCTCCAGCGTTTCCCTGGCCTCTCCGGTCAAGGTGCTTGCCTCGCGCTCGAGGCGGGCGGCAAGGTGCCTGGCCACTTCAGCACCACGGTCTCCGACGAGGGTCTCCCGTGCGGGGGGGATAGCAACCTCCTCGACCTCGCGTACGGACCGCTGCGATTGCGGGTCGAACTCCCTCATACTCTCGATCTCGTCACCAAAGAACTCCAGGCGAACGGGAAGGCCCCGGCCCATGGGGTAGATGTCTACGATGCCGCCGCGTCGCGAGAAGCCGCTCGGCATGCGAACGGGTTCCTGGGCCTCGTATCCCTTTCGTACGAGCCGCCGCAAAAGGAGCTCGAGGTCGCATTCTTGCCCGACCTTGAGCAACATGGTCTCCTTGATCATCCGAGCCGGAGGCAGGGTGTATTCCAGTGCGGCGGTAGGGGATGCGATCACGATGACACCACCGCCGGAAGCCAGGCGAAGCAGCGATCCGACCCGCTCCGAGAGGGCGTTTAGCTCTGGAGAGGTGTCCTCGAATAGGGTGGAAGAGCCGTTCGGGAGTTGGAGTAAGCATCGCTCTGGCACGCCGTACAGTGCTAAGCGAGCTTGCCATTGCAGGGCACTTTCGTACGTGGACGTGACGATGAGAGCGCGAAAGGCGTCCTGCTCTAGGCGCGGTCGAGCCATCGCCGCAACGAAGGGCGCCCGCGCCTCGACCGCAAGGTCACGCCACTCGGCCCGCCCTTCGGCGTCGTCCCAGAACGAGGACAGCCCCCCCAGCCTACGAAGCTGGAGAGCCCAATCGCTTATATGCATGTGGTGTGCGATTGTACCTATGGGTATGCAACACCCAAGATGCATCCCAGGCGTTTGGGACCCCGACCAGCCGGATGCAGTTGGACACTTACCTTAACGAGCGTAGACCATCTACTGCACCACTAGTTTCGGCAAGTCCTCAGGGAAGCCGGAGATTGGACGACGTTACGACTCTGACGAAGCCGCTCGCTCCCGCCATTGCAATCTCGGCGGTCACCGTAGCGGACTCCTCGTTGAAAGATACTCGCGACCCGTCTCGGGTGAGTTTCGTGAACCCGTGCACTTGGAGTCTGCCGACTGCACGTTCGGCGGCGTGCTCGTAACTGAAGTCCGCGTTGCCAGAGTAGCGCAGCACTCGACCTAGTTCCTTGGGTGTTTCGATGGTGTAGTGGATGGTGACTGGGATCACGTGTTCTTCAGGCACGACCCGCCCGAGCAGTCTACCGACGGGGAACGAGAGTTGGGCGTCCCATCGATCGAACGGCTGCAGCCTGCGGTCAGGCAAAGCGACGCCGAGGTAGGCTACCGAGGCCGGTGCGCCGGGACCCTTGCCAGGTTCCGAATGGCGGGCCTCGGCGATTCCAGTCGGTGCAACCCGCAGTGTGGCTACCTGACCGGCGATCCGTCGTGCCAAGGCGTCGTCGCCATTGGCCAACTTCACATCTTCCAGCCGGACCTCGAGCCTCGCTCGAAAACCCTCGATGTCTGCAACTGTGTGAACCTGCATAGCCGTGAAGGAGATATGCATCTCGACGGGCGAGGGGGCTATCTCGCCTGTCAGGCTGTACTTGGTATCGTGGGTCAACGAGTAGCGTAGTACCTCACCATCTTGGAAGGTAAGCCTCGGCTGACTTGACACTGGACCATTGTCCGGAAGCGCGGCCGAGTTGTCGTTCGGCCCGCGAACCGATCCGCATCCGGCCACAAGAAGGGCGAGAAGCAGCAGGCCGGGGCGCGAGATCACGGCTTTCGTATCGTCGTCTGCTCGGCTGTTCGCACAAAAGTGTGAAGGATGCCGCCTTGGAGCTTGCTTACCTGCACGTCTATCTTGCTCTCTGCGCTCTGAATGATGCCCGTCTTGACCTCGACCCAGGCATCCTCGCTTAGCTTGACCGTGCCTGTGTAACGAATGGTCTTGTCATCAGGCGAGTCGTCGGCGACGGCCGAATCCACTGCCATTCGGACTTTGGCGTGGTACGAGCCGTTGCGCTCTGCAATCTCCAGCAGTCGGAACTTGGCGGTCACCGGGATGATGGGCGCCCCTGCGTCCACGATTTTCGCTAGGTTCAGCTTGCACGAGTGTTCCCAAGTGGCGCCGACTCCAACGGGTTCCTCAGGAAATACCAGTCCATTCAGTCCAACCTCGAACGGGACCTCGCCCCCTTCGCCGAGATACAGCCGCCCCAGTTTATCGAATCGGTAAGACTGGACCTGCGAGCGCAGCCGCTCCTCGAGCAGGCGTGCGTGGTCGGCATCGGCCTGCCCTCCTCTCTCGACGGTGACTTTGGGAGACTGGAGCCGAGTCTCCACCGAAAACACACCTGCCTTGTCAGCGTGCTTTGCCGTCTGCACCGCCACAGCGGTACTAGTCATCTGTAGTTTCGACGCATCGCTTGCCCCGACACTTTCTGACACGTACATGCGCGAGGCCAAGTCGTAGCGGATCGGCTTGTCGGTAGGAAGCTCGACTCGGAGACGAACGACCTGGCCCGTCTGGGCACTCTCTGGGTTCTGGCCCTTCGGGATTTCGTGCGACTGGGGCGTCCCTGCATGTTCGACTTCGGGCGTAGTCGGGGGGCTCGGTGATGAGCTGCGGCAGCTGGGCACGAGCAAACAGGCGGCGACCGTCACGATGAGTGTCAGTCGGCTGTTCAGCCAGAGCAGCGCTGAGGATAGCTTCATGATCCACGATTATGGCACCGGTCGGGCCTAGTGCCGGAAAGGAGCGGACCTGGGAAAACTGACCGTTGCGCAGGTTCACGGAACGCGGGTAGACTTTTTCGCTTGCGGGGGGAGCGTGCTTTCCCGTGAGGTGCGCGCCGCCCGTCACTTGCCGCAATCTGAAGCATACGCGCACGCGAGGTCCGCGAACTAGGAGGTTCAGTAGTTCATGTTCCAATCCACATCAGACTTGGTGGAACGAATCGGAAGCAGCTACGTGTTGGCGCTGATGGCCGCCAAGCGCGCGAAGCAGCTGAAGGAAGGCGCTCCACCCTTGGTGGACTCGGACTCGAATCACAGCCTCACGATCGCTCTTGCGGAGATAGCCCAAAACAAGGTTAGGCCGATCCTGGAGGTCAAGACCGAGGAAGTGGAGCAAGAACCGACACCGGAGGAGACACTGCTGGCTCTCGAGGCTACGGTGGCGCTCCCTGCTCTCGACATCGAGGAAGAGACACTGGCCGCGACTGCGGATATCCGCTCTCTATTGGAGGAGGACGAGGAAACCGAGGAGGCCGTCAGTGACGAAGAAGCTGCCGACATGTCGGTGCTGCTCAACGACGAGGAGGCGGTTGATAGCGAAGACGAAGACGAGGAACCTCTGATCGAAATCGATCCCGACGACCTGCCGGGAGACGTGGTGATCGAGGATGACGCCGACAGCAGCGACGAGGAAACGCCGCTCGACGCAACCGAAGAGCCACTCGACTAGCTTCTCCTGCAGAATGCCCACTCGCGACTACTACGAGGTTCTCGGGGTCCCACGCGACGCCTCGCGCTCTGCCATTCAGAGTGCCTACCGGCGGCTTGCCAGAGAGCACCATCCCGACGTGAACTCGGGTGACCGAGAAGCCGAAGAGCGCTTCAAGGAGATCAACGAGGCGTATCGGGTGCTGTCCGACGACGAGCAGCGAGCTCGGTACGACCGCTTCGGCATCGCGGGCGACGACATGGGCGGGATGACGGTGGAGGACCCGTTCACCGGCCTGGGCGACATCTTCGAGATGTTTTTCGGTGGCGGTGGCCGGGCACGAGGTCGCCGATCCAGTGCTCAGGCGGGCGAACCCGTCGAGATAGACCTGCAGATCACGCTCAAGGAGGCCCTCACGGGCGTCCGTAAGGACCTCTCGTTCTCCAGGCTAACCACGTGCGACACCTGCAACGGGTCCGGGGCGCGGCCCGGCAGCTCGCCGGTCGGCTGCCCGCACTGTGGCGGGCTCGGCCAGGTGAATGAGCAGCGTAGGACCTTGTTCGGCACAACGGTTATCAGCACACCCTGCTACGCCTGCAGAGGCGAAGGCATGGTGATTCAGGACCCGTGCCCGACGTGTCGTGGTGCCGGACGCATAAAGAAAACGGTCAAGCAGAGTGTCGAGATTCCTCGCGGTGTCGAGAACGGGGCCACGCTTCAGGTGTCTGGCGGAGGGCACGATGGTATCAAGGGCGGCCCGCCGGGAGACATGTTCATCAACGTCTCGGTGGCGGCAGACAAACGGCTCCAGCGTCGCGGCACCGAGCTGTACACCGTTCTAGAGACCTCGTTCGCCCAACTAGCCCTCGGCGACACCGTGACTGTCGAGGGAGTAGATGGCCCTGTCGAAGTGGAGATCATGCCCGGCTCCCAGCCGGGATCAGAGATCACCGTTCGAGGCAAAGGCATGCCTGCGCTGGGGCAGGAGGGGCGCGGGGATCTACATGTCGGTTTACGGCTGACGGTTCCCACGGACCTCACGGAGCGCCAAAAAGAGCTTCTGGTGGAGTTCGAGCGCGAATCCGGTCGCCAGCCCTCAAGGCGCAAGAAGGGGAAAAGCTTCCTGGACCAGTTCAAAGACACGTTGCGCGGCGAAGGGTAGATGAGCCCTGCCCGCTGGCGCGAGCTGTCGGTAGCCCTGCCGATGTCAGCCACTCCAGACATGGTCGAGGCCCTCTTCTCGATGTTCGATCAGGTCGGTGCCCCAGGCTCCGTTCTGTACGATGACCCGCCCCGGGTAGCCGCGTACCTGCCGGATGACGACCGCGCCGACGAGGCAGCGGCCCAGGCTGAAAGGCATCTGATGACTCTTCGTCACGCTGAGCACGAGCGACACCCTGTTCACCACCATAGTCATGCCGAGTCTCCTCGTCATGCCCAGCCACCTCGTCATGCTCAGCCGTCTCCGCATCCTGAGGCACTTCGTCATGCCCAGCCGTCTCCGCATGCCCAGCCACCTCGTCATGCTCAGCCGTCTCGCTATGCCCAGCCACCTCGTCATGCTGAGCCTGTCGAAGCATGGCTCCTCTCGTCGCGCGTGATCGAGGAGACGGACTGGTCCGAGGCGTGGAAAGCATTCTTCCGACCCAGGCGGATCGGACGGCGGCTCGTGGTGTGTCCATCCTGGGAGCAAGCCGAGGCGGGACCAGACGACATCGTTCTCGACCTCGATCCTGGGCAGGCTTTCGGTACGGGAGAGCATCCAACCACGCAGATGTGCCTCGAGCTGCTAGAGCAGCACATACGACCTGGCGACAAGGTACTGGACATCGGCGTGGGATCGGGCATTCTCTCGATCGCGGCCCTCAAGCTCGGTGCCGACCGCGCCGTATGTTGCGACGTGGACCCGGTCAGCGTGGCAGCCGCCCGGGAAAACTTGCAGCGGAACGGGTGTGGCGACAAGGCCGATGTGGTGCTCGCGGAGGGTATACGCTGGTGTCGTGCAATGTTCGACCTCGTCGTGTCCAACATCGTCTCGGCTACTCTAGTGCGCCTCGCAGGCGATGTGGCAGCGCGCTCGAGGCCGGGGGGAGCGTGGATTCTCTCGGGAGTCTCCCGTGACAACGAGAACGGTGTACTAGCGGCCTGCGGAGAGGCCGGATTCGCGCCTGTAGAGCGCCGGGAGGAGGGGGAGTGGGTGGCACTGCTCGTGAGGCGATAAGGGCACTTCCCCGCTTTCATGTGCTGCCCGAGCAGATCACGGGAGGGCGCGTGAACCTGGACGGGGACCAGGCGCATAAGGCGAGTCGCGTCCTTAGGTTGCGGGTAGGGGACCCTCTGGCGGCGATGGACGGGTCGGGAGACTGCTTCGTGTGCCGCGTGGTGTGGGTCGAGCGAGGCAACCTCTCGGCGGAGGTGTTAGAGCGCCATTCGCTGGATACCGAGCCTGCGATTCGCATTCACGTTTGCCAGGCCATTGCCAAGGGCGATAAGTTGGAGGCCGTCGTTCGCTCCTGCACAGAGGTGGGCGCGTCCGGGTTCACGCTATTCGGGGCCGAGCGATGCGTCGCGCGGTGGCCCGAGGCGCGGGTCGCAAGCCGGTTGGAAAGGCTACGGGTCATCGCGCGCGATTCGGCCGAGGTGAGCCTTCGCGCGTGCGTCCCTGCGGTGGGGTGGGCGAGCGGCCTAGCGACCGCACCACCTGCCGGCATGCCGACCGTGTTTTTGTACGAAGGGGCCGATTGCCCTTTTCTCGCGGAGGTCGTCCCGGGCGGCAACGAAATCGCCCTCGTCATCGGGCCCGAAGGGGGTTTCACGAATGCCGAGGTTTCGCTCGCGCGCTCGTGCGGATGGCTCGTCGCTTCGCTCGGCCCACGCGTGCTGCGCACCGAGCATGCTGCCTTTGCTGCAATCTGTGGGCTATCGGCGTTGCGCTTCTCGGCAGGGGGCTAGCTTTCTTCGTCGAAGTCGCATTCCGTTCGGGTGGGCAAAGGATCGCCGATATGCCAATCGTTCCTAGGGTCGGTCGTGGGTCGTGGAGGGTTCGGCTCGTTTTCGTCGGGCTATATTCGGTGCTGAGTATCGGTGCCCTTTCCATGGTCTATCCGTTTTTGGTTATGGTGGGCAAAGGGATGACGAGCGCGGTGGACCAGCACGAGCAGGCCGTATTGCCAAAGTATCTGACCGATGCGGAGCGTGTATTCGTAAAGTTTGTGGAGGATAAGTATGCCGACAGTGCGGAGGAGGCCGGCTACGCCCACGGGGTCACGATTTTTAAGGTGGGGGAGCTGGGGGTGCCCGTTTCTCCGCCCGCGCCCGATTTGGTGCGACGGTGGCGGGAGTTCGTCGCCGCGCTGCCGCCGGAGGACTACAACATCGGCTATCGCATCACACAGCAGCGGCTCATCAGTTTATTGAACGAGAAGTATCAGGAGTACTGTCGCGTCAAGTTCGGGGGCGACCTCGAACGCCTCAATCGTGAGTACGCAGAGGAGAACACGGTTCTTCAGACCATCGAGCCGCCCTTCGAGAAACTGCAGCGGCGCGACTTTCAGCACCGAAACGACAGGAAAACCAAGGATTGGCTCGAGTTCAAACAAACGCTGCCCACCCACTTTCGCATCCCGATTTGCGGAGATCGCGTGTGGCAAGAGATGCTAAACGGCGAGTACAAGAGCAGTGTCGAGAAGCTCAACGCAGCATGGGGCACGAACTACGCATCGATCCAACAGATTCCGTTCGGCGACCACCCTCCCTCGTCGCCAGTCGCAGCAAAGCTCTGGGAACGGTGCCTTCGGGAGCGGCTTCCCTATCGGTATGTGTTGATGGCAGGCCCGGACGGCGTCTTCCGACGCTGCGATCAGGGTCTGGACCTAACCGACCCACTGCAACGTGACGAGTTGGAGAGGCGCATCAAGCAGGCACCGCTCGCGGCCCTGCGCCCCGACACGTTGGAGCATCGCTTCGCCGCGCAAGTGGGGACGAAGCTCGACATGCCCGTGGGGAACCTGATTGCGCACAACGAGTGGGACTATGTACAGAGTCATCTCGGCGCACTGCGATGGGACTTCGCCACGCGCAACTACCGCTATGTGTTGAACTACATCCTTTTGCACGGGCGAGCGGTATGGGTCACACTTTTCTTCTGCATCGCCGTAGTGGTCACACATCTGATCGTGAACCCCCTGTGCGCCTATGCGCTGTCACGCTTTCCCATGCGTGCCACTGGGCGCATCCTGCTCTTTCTGCTCGCTACGATGGCATTCCCTGCCGAGGTCGCGATGATCCCCAACTTCCTACTCCTAAAGTCGTTGGGAATGCTGAACACCTACTGGGCGCTGGTGTTGCCAGGCATGGCCAGCGGCTTTGCAATCTTCCTGCTAAAGGGCTTCTTCGACAGTCTTCCCCGCGAGTTGTACGAAGCGGGCACGATCGACGGAGCGGGGGAATTGACGCTGTTTCGTCGGGTTACGATGCCCCTTAGCAAGCCGATCTTCGCAGTGATAGCACTGCAGAGTTTTCTGGCTGCCTATGGCGCATTCATGTATGCGTTTCTGGTGTGTCAGGACCAGCGCATGTGGACAGTTATGGTATGGCTCTACCAACTACAGGTGCGCGCACCGAAGTTCCTCACGATGGCGGCCCTGACGCTCGCGGCAATCCCTACACTGGTCGTGTTCATGTTCGCTCAGAACGTGATCATGCGAGGCATCATCCTGCCCAGCGAGAAGTGAGCCACACACTACTCCAAAATGGCCACGCGGCCGCTCTCGAGGTCGTACATGGCACCCAGCAGTTTCGCCCCGCCGGAGCGAACGGCGTCCCGCAGCGCCATGCTCTGCATCTGGAGGGTCTCGATGGTGGCCCGGACGTTTTGCTCCGCAACTGCCGTGATGCGGTTCGGAGCATCTGCCGGTATGCGATATACGGCAGGCTGAATTCGGAGTAGGATGCTTCCAATCGCCCCGGTCGCGGCCAGGCCCTCTACCGCCAAAGTCACCGCGCCACAGTGTGTGTGACCCAGCACCACGAACAGGTTGACACCCACAGACTGTAGTGCGAACTCGAAGCCCGCAAGTGCCTCGGGGCTCGAGGTGTTGCCCGGGCTCCGAACGACGAACAACCGACCCAGTGGTTGGTCGAATAGCACCTCGGGTGTCACGCGGGAGTCCGAGCAGCAGAGAATGCAGGCGATGGGATGCTGCGCATGTGCCAGTTCCATCCGATCGGTAGAGGAGTACACGTAACCGTGAGACCGACCCGTGTAGAAGCACTCGTTGCCTGCCAGCAGCTCGGCGAGGGCCACATCGGGTTTCATACCTCAACAATGAAAAGCCGCGTTGGCGAGTGCGTCCGCCTTCGTGTTTTTGGTTCGGTGCACGTGTTCGGGCAATACGGCGTCGAATTGGGCAGCGAGCAGTTTGGCCTGGGCGTATAGCTTTTGCAGGCGGGGCGAGCGGACTCGGTATCGGCCTATCCACTGTCGGTGCAGCAGTTGGGAGTCGGTGTGCCAGCGTATTCTTCGCAGGCCGAGTCTTTTCGCCTCCTTTAGGCCCCGGATCAGGGCGGCATATTCTGCTTCGTTATTGGTGGCGATGCCTATGCGTTCCGAGATTTTTGCCAGAGCGTTTCCTTTTGCGTTTTGGAGGAGCACTCCGATGGAGGCGGGTCCGGGATTGCCTTTGCTAGCGCCGTCGGTGAAGAGTGTGGCTTGGAATCTTTCCGCATTCATTCTATGCACAAGAGGCGTGCACATGCATCGCAGGTTGCGAGTTGGGAGCCATCGCGCAGGGCCTCGATGGTGCTGACGGGGAGGGTCATTCCGCAGGCTTCGCAGGTGCCATCGTATACCTTTGCGATACCCACGCCGTTATGTTTTTTACGTGATCGTTCGTACCGTTGGAGCAGGTCGGGGTGCACTACTGCTGCGGCTTCGTCTCGTTTTCGTTGCAGGGCGTGCAGTGTGCGTTGCAGTTCGTCCTTTTGCCTTTGATACTCGGCGAGTTTTTTCGTGCAGAGAGTTTGTGTGGCGTTCAGTTTTTTCTCGGCTTTTTCCGTTGCTTGTTTTGCGGCTTCTATTTCGTCCCATAGGTTCAGGATGCGTTCGTCGAGGTGTTCCCGTTGCCTTGCCAGGGCTTCTACTTCTTTTCGTGTGGCGTCCAACTCCTTTGGGTTGAGGATAGTGCCAGCGAAGAGTCGTGTTTCGAACTTTTTCTTTTTGTCTTCGACAGATTTCAGTTCGAGTTCTCGGTCAGTGAGTTCGATGTGGAGTTGCTTTTGCCTTTGTTGCGCCCTATGGAAGTCGTCTTGTGCCTGGTCGCGTTCTGCTTGTTCCCGCTCGCCCCGGTCGAGGTGATTCAGTCGGTAGCGGAGTTGTGATATCTGGGTGTCCAGTTCCTGAACGAGGTATACCTGCTTGAGGGCTTCTGGGTTCATCACGCGTGGAGGATTCTACCAGCAGGGTCACTCTTCCGGCGATAGGTTGTGCATTTGGGCCAGGGCTCGAGCTGCGGCAGCCTGTTCGGCTTCCTTCTTGCTGCGGCCGGAGCCTTGCCCGAGCGGCGTTCCGTTCACCAGAACTTCGACTTCGAAGGATGGTTCGTGCGGCAGGCCGTGCTCTGCGGTAACCCGGTAGACGGGTGTGCTTTTCCAGCGTGCCTGTGTTATCTCTTGCAGCTTGGACTTTGCGTCGATAAGTTGCATTTTTCCGGATGCCACTTGCTGCAATGCGAAGTCTAGGGTCTCGAGCACGAAGGCATGCGCCTTTTTGAAGCCTCGGTCGAGGTACACGGCACCGATTACGGCTTCATACGCGTCGGCGAGGATAGAGGTGCGCCGTCGTCCGCCTGCGGCTTCCTCACCGCTTCCCACGATCACCATCTCATCGAGGCCGAGGCGACGGCCTGCTTCTGCCAGCGAGGACTCCTGCACGATCGCGGACTTAGCCTTGGATAGCGCCCCTTGATCCCACTGGGGGAACCGTTGGAACATGTACTCGGAGATCACCACGCCTAGCACGGAGTCACCAAAGAACTCCAGTCGCTCGTTGGATGCGGGCGAATCGTCTCCGACCGAGGATCTGTGCGTTAGTGCCTGACGGAGCAGATCGCGGTTCTTGATAGGGATGCGTTTTTTCACGATAGGGGTGCGTTTTTTCACGGTGACAGCATCGCAAACGCCTTTGTGAGGCGTTTCACTCCGCGCTCGATATCTTGTTTCGAGAGGGCGTAGCTGAGGCGAAGATGACCGGGTGCACCGAAGGCTTCGCCCGGGAGTACGGCACAGCCCGCGTTGTCGAGCAGGTACTCGGCTAGTTCTACGGTGCTGCCGAAGCAGCCTCCGAGCACGCCATGCACAGAAGGAAAGAAAGAGAACGCGCCCTTCGTCCTCTGACAGCTAACACCCGGGCACTCCGTCAACCCACGGTGCAACATCTCTCGCCGGTCAGCATACTCCTCGCGCATGTGCTCCAGATCTTCCTGTGGCATTGCGAACGCTGCCTCCGCCGCACGCATCGAGATGGAGCATGGGTTGCTGGTCATCTGGTCCTGCAACCTGCTCATCGCATCAGCGACTTCCTTCGGGGCTGCTGCATAACCGATGCGCCAGCCGGTCATGGCATAGGTCTTGGAGACACCACCTACCGTTACGGTTCTTTCCCAAACCTGCCTGCTCAGAGAAGCAATACTAACATGCTCCTCTCCCTCGTAAGTGAGACGTTCATAGATCTCGTCAGCGATGATCCAGCAGTCGTATTTGAGAGCTATCGCCGCGATCTCTTTTAGCACCGACCGTGGCCAAACCGCCCCGGTCGGATTGTTAGGTGTGTTGACGATGATTGCTTTCGTGTGATACGACACGCGCTGGCGCAAAGCATTGTAGCTGGGCAGGTAGCCATCCTCCTCATGACAAGGGACTTCGACGGGTATCGCACCGCACAACCGCACTTGCTCTACATAGGTCGGCCAATAAGGACACGGAAGCAGTACCTCGTCCCCCGGGTTGCAGAGTGCCAAAAGCGCGTTGAACATGGCATGCTTTGCCCCGCACGATATCACTACCTCGTGCGGGTCGTATCGCACCTTGTTCTCGCGGAGGAGCTTCTCGGCAATGGCCTTTCTCAGCTCTATCGTGCCAGCCGAGGGCGTGTAGCGTGTGTGGCCGTCGCGAATGGCCTGGATACCCGCTTCCCCGATTGCTTCGGGCGTCGGGAAGTCGGGTTCCCCCACGCCGAAGGCGATGACGTCCGCGCCGTTCCTGCGCATCTCTGCGACGCGCGCGGTCAGCGCGAGCGTGGGAGAAGCATGGATGGCATTGACTCGTTCAGATAGCACAGGGGCGTCTCCAGGAGCGGCAGTATAGCATAGGAAGTCGGGCTCCTCTACTCTCCGATTACCTTCACAACCACTCGTTTGCGTCGTTGCCCATCGAATTCCGCATAGAACACGCGCTCCCACGGCCCGAGGTCCAGTTCGCCGTCTGTGATCGGCAGGACGACTTGGTGACCTAGCAACAGGCGCTTGAGATGTGCATCGCCATTGTCTTCGCCGGTACGATGATGCAGATAGTCTGGGCGAACAGGTGCCAGATCCTCCACCCACCGGTCAATGTCTTGAATGAGCCCACTCTCGTGGTCGTTGACGTAGATCGAAGCCGTGATGTGCATCGCGCTGACCAGCACGAACCCCTCTCGAACGCCGGACTGCTTCACGATCTTCGCCACTTTGTCGGTGATGTGGACGTACTGCCGCCTTCTCGGGGTCTCGAACCAGAGGTACTCGGTATGGGACTTCATGGGGCTAGCACTCCGTTGTCTATCAGTCTTGTAGTACCGATTCGAGCAGCGACACAGAGCCTCACTTCCCCCTCTACCGTTTCCACTCGTTGAAGCGTTACCGGGTCCACGATGTGGACATATTCCACAGTGTGGAAAAGAGGTTCGCTGCGTATCTCTTGCTCTGCCATACGCTCGACCTCCCGCGCCGAGCGCTCGCCATTCCGCACGACTTCGGCCGCCCGCCGAATGGCCCGATAGATCGCTGGCGCCTGTCGCCGTTCTTCGGCAGAGAGATAGGCATTCCGTGAGCTCATGGCCAGGCCGTCGGTTTCACGCACCGTTGGGCACCGCACGATAGCCACGGGAAGGCAGAGATCGGCCGTCATCTGCTCGATGATGCGCAACTGCTGGAAGTCCTTCTCGCCGAAGTAGGCATGGTCCGGCAGGCAGATGCCGAACAGCTTGGCCACGACCGTTGCCACGCCGACGAAGTGCCCGGGACGGAACGGGCCACACAGCCCTTCCGCCAGCCTTCCGGGTAGCACTCGGGTCTCCGAGCCGGGTGGGTACATCACCTCTTGGGAAGGCGCGAAGACCGCCGTCACCCCAACGCCCTCGGCGAGGCGCAGGTCGCTTTCCAGGTCTCTCGGGTAGCGCTCGAAGTCCTCTCCTGGTCCGAACTGGGTGGGGTTGACAAAGATGCTAACCAGAACCGACTCGCACTCCGATGCTGCCTGGCGCATCAGGGCCAGGTGTCCTTCGTGAAAAGCACCCATCGTGGGCACGAGGCCGATGGTATGGCCGAGCTTACGCTTTTCCGCCACCCATACCCTCACGTCGCGAACGGTAGCTAGCACTTCCATCAGCGTGATCTTACGCGATTCCGGGCCAGTGGAGAGCATAGGACCTACAGGTAGAATGACGCGGTGACTGACCACATCCGCATCGAGGGTATCGAGTTTTACGCGCATCACGGCGTCTCGGAGGAAGAACGCAGCGTGGGCCATAGGTATTGGGCCGACTTGAGTGTGTACGGCGACTTTCGAGCTGCCTGTACTTCGGACCGGCTCGAGGACACGATCAGTTATTCCAAGCTAGCCCGAATGGCAGTCGAGATCGGCACCAGCGAGCGCTTCGCACTTCTCGAGAAGCTGGCGGAGACGATGGCGGAGCGGGTTCTGCGGGACGATGAGCGGATCGCGGAGGTCGAAGTCACGGTTGGGAAGCTGCATCCGCCTGCCCGAGCTGTTGTTCACCGGGCAGCGGTGGTGCTGCGGCGCACCCGGTCAGACTTCGGGCTGCCGGAGAGGGGGGTCTAGCGGTGCGCGAGACGCTGATCTCCTCGGAAACCATATTCTCCGGTCGCGTGGTTACGTTGCGGTTGGACACGGTGCGCCTGGCCGACGGTTCGATCGCCACACGCGAGGTGGTCGCACACGAGGGCGCGGTGGCCATCGTTCCGTTCCTGGACCCAGAGACCGTGCTAATGGTCAGGCAGTATCGGCGCGCGGTTGACCAAGTGCTGCTCGAGATACCCGCAGGAACGCGGGAGAAGGGCGAAGACCCTGACGAGTGCGCTAGACGAGAGTTGGTTGAAGAGACCGGATACTCGGCTGGGACGATGACACGGCTGTTCGAACAGTTTCTGGCGCCCGGGTACTCGAGTGAACGGCTCATCGTGTACGAGGCCCGCGACTTGAGGCCGGGAGTGCAGAAGCTGGACAGCGACGAGCGAGTGGAACTGGAGTCTGTGCCGACGCACAGAATGCTGGAGATGATCCGCAAAGGGGAGATTCGCGATGCAAAGACCATCGCGGGGCTCCTGGTATCGCTGTCACAATGAGTGCGGCTACACGCAGTCGGCCGGCACTTCTTAGAGCAGGGGGGGGAGCCGCCGCTGCGAAACGGCCGAATAGCGTATAGGATAACGTTACCGTACGATCATTGTCCTTGCGCCTCTTAGGAGCGCAGAGAGGGAGGCCCTACGACCTTGACCAATCGAAAGATGAGTCTCTGGAGGCTTGCTCCGATCGCCCTGATCCTTGCCAGCTTTGCGGGCGGGCTATATGCGCGGAACCATTTCGGGCCCAGCAAGCCGCTTACCGGAAACGCCGCCGCAGACCGTCGTTACGCGAGCCTCGACGTCACCCCGTCCGTCTCGCCGCTCGACCTCTTCTACGAGGTGTTCCGGCACGTGCGGAC
The DNA here is from genome assembly GCA_039961735.1 of Fimbriimonadia bacterium. Taxonomy (NCBI): domain Bacteria; kingdom Bacillati; phylum Armatimonadota; class Fimbriimonadia; species Fimbriimonadia bacterium. The sequence goes on along the minus strand of JABRVX010000003.1, from coordinate 31,480 downwards.
ACATTACGTGGACCGTATCGAGGACCAAACGCCCCTGAGCCACGGCGTGCTCCGCGGAATGGCAGCATACTTTCCGGACCCGCTAACCAGGTTTGTCACTCCGGAAGAGGCTGAGCGCATGGACCGCGAAGCCTCGGGTCAGTTCGAGGGGATTGGTGCGGTGATCGAGGTCCGGCGCATTCAGGAGCCTGTCACAGACCCTGCCCAGCGCGCCGAGCTGGCAAAGCTAGTGAAGGAGGTCCGGGATCAGGGCGAGACCTCTTCCAACATCGGCTTCACCGAGGACACGATCACGAAAACGAACGTGACTATCGTCGCCCCAATACCCGGAGGGCCCGCGGACCGCGCCGGCCTGCTCGCCGGAGACCGGGTGGACTACATCAACGACCAGTGGGTCATATCCTACATGGCGACGCTCGACCTGCTGCAGAAGCGCACGGCGCTGCGAAACCAGCGAATTCCCCGCAAGGAATACGACGCCGCGGCGGAGGCCTTGGAAGCCAAACTGAAGGCCGCGCTAACGACCGAGAAGGCCATAGGCTTGCTTGCTACGAGCAAAGAGCCGCTTCGGCTTAAGGTGCAGAGACCAGGCAGCGCAGACCCCATAACCGTGACCGTGACCCCTGGGTCGGTCACTACCACTCCCGTCACGTGGGAGGACCTCGGGTCAGGCGCCGGCTACGTTCGCATCTCGGCGTTCAGCGCCGAGGCGCCCGCGCAGTTCCGCTCAGCTCTCAACGCGCTCAAGAGCAAACGGGGAACGCGGATAGTCTTGGACTTGCGTAACTGTGCCTTAGGCTCGCGAGCGGAAATGCTGCAGATGACTGGGATGCTCCTTGGAGGCGCGACGGTGGCGCGTCTGCAGAACAAGCAGGGTTCGGAGGAGCGCACACCTGTGCGAACACCTTCTGGTGAGGCTCTGTGGACCGGGGCCATCGCAGTCGTCACCAACCGTGGAACCGCAGGTCTGGCAGAGGTAATGGCTGCGGCCTTACGCGAGAAGAACAAGGCACCCCTCGTCGGCTCTCGCACGGCAGGGGACACGATGGCTCGTGAACGCATCAGCCTGGAGGACGGCGCATCTCTGGTCATTCCTACCGGCAAGTATTTCACGGCCGGCGGGTTGGACTTCTCGGAAGTCGGCCTGCAGCCGGATGCCGAGGTGCGCGAGGCGGCGAAGATTGGGCCGCCGGCCACCGACCCCGCGGTGCGTAAGGCAATCGATCTGCTGCGAAAGGGGAATGCGTAGGTGAAAGGGATTCGACGCGTGTTGCGAGGTACCGGGGTTCTCCTCGCCGCCGTCTTCGCATTCGTTCTCGGATACGCCTGGCAGAGCTTGTCGGATCCGGATGCGCTCGTCAGCGACCTCTCGCATGTGGCCGACCGGATTGTCGCGCGGAGCGGTCGTTCGCCCGCGGGCATTCCCGTTGTCGAGACCTATAGCGACACGCTGCAGGAGCTTCAGAAGAGTCACTACCAGCCGGTGAACGAGACGCAGATCACCTACAGCGCGATTTCGGGCATGTTGAGTGGGCTGGGCGATCCGTACACGCGCTTCATGACTCCTGAAGCCTGGAGTGCGATGGAGAAGGAGACTGCAGGCGAGTACGTCGGTGTTGGTGCCACTCTGGATCCGTCTCCCCTGGGAGCCATCGTCAAGCGGCCGTTGCCCAACAGCCCGTGCATGGCTGCAGGCATCAAGGCCGGCGACCTGATCATCGCAGTGGACACCAAGCCCGTTGCCGGGATGGATATCGAAGACATCGTCCGCATGATTCGGGGTGAAGAGGGGACACCGGTCACGCTGACCATCGAGCGAAAAACCAACGGAGAGCTGCAGACGAAGGACTATAGGTTGATCCGTGCCCGCGTGGACCTTCCGACCGTCGAGTATCGGATGCTGAACGCGGCCGCGGGACGAGTCGGCTATGTGTCTCTCTCCCACTTCAACGAGAAGGCTTCGGACGCGCTCGCGGCGGCACTATCCGACCTGCGCTCGAAGGGTATGACCGCACTCGTGTTAGACCTCCGCGATGACCCCGGGGGACTTCTGACTCAGGCTGTGTCCGTAGCCGGGCAGTTCCTGAACGGTAAGTCCGTGGTTATCGTGAAGGAGCGCGACAAACCGGAGAAGACCATCTACACCGAGCCGAGCATGTACAAGGCTGCTCCACCGCCGATGGTGGTCTTGGTCAACAAGAACTCGGCCAGTGCATCGGAGATCGTGGCAGGCGCGCTGAAGGACCATCGCGTTGCCACGATCATCGGCGAGAAGACGTTCGGAAAGGGCTTGGTGCAGACGCTGATTGATATGCGCAACGGCTCTGCCGTCGCCATCACCACTGCTAGGTACTACACGCCGAACCACACCGACATCAACGGCAAGACCCTGCCGAGCGGTGAGCGCGTGGGAGGTGGCCTCGTGCCGGACATCGAGATTGAACAGAGCAAGGACTACGTGTTCGGCGAGGATGCGACAGATGCGCAACTCCAGAAGGCGCTGGAGGTTCTCGCGAAACACGGGCGACCGGGCGGCTAGACATCCCTAGGTCGAGAAAGCACGGAGACGGCTGGCCGCAAGGTCGGCCGTCTCCGTTCCAGAATACTCCTCGGTCAATTGCTGGAGCAGAGCCCGGGCGTGATCGGGCTCGGATACCTTGAGCAAGTCGGCGAGCTGCAGCATTGCTGATGCCCTACCCTGCACATTTCTGGCTTCCTCTACAAAGCTAGCGAGTAGGGCGATGCGTGCCTGCAGTGGCACGCCTGGAAGCGAGGCCAAGTGCACTCGCTGATCTGGCTGCAGAACACGGACTCCACCCGCCCCAACGGCCTCGACGAGGTTTTGTATGTTCTCCGGCGTTGGGCAGGTCTGAACAAGGGCTGCCAGTGAGGCGGCTGCCTGCTCCTTGTCACCCAAGGCATTCCACGCTTCAACGGTCAACAGGAGCCTCTCCTGTTCTGCCGGTCCTTGCATCGGCTCGGAAAGCAGGGCCAAGGCGTCTGCGGGCCGCTGCCCTCGGATCAGGGCCGAGGCACGCCGCAGGACGCCGCCAGACGACGGTCCGGTAATCGCTCCGACCGCTCCGCCGACAACGAAGCCCCACAAGTGCGCCCAGTGGGCAGTAGCTGAGGGCGCTCCCTGCCACGTCACCAAGAGGATGGCCACAATCTGCAACGCCAGCCAACCGACAGCTGCCGCCCGCACGAGCCTCGTCACCAGGTCCGGCTCACGGTCTCGTGCCCCCAGAATGAAAGACCAGCCTGCCATCGCCGAGATCGCACCGGATGCCCCGACCATCACCCCAGTGCGCGGCGCGCCCGTGACGACCGCCATCAACAACTCCCCGTAGGCAGCCACGACGGCTCCGACGACCGCGAGGGCGAGCCACACCGTGCGTCGTCCGTAAATCTCGGTATACGTCGCGAATACCCCTAGGAGCAGTAGGTTGAGCAGCAAGTGCCAGGCCCCGCCATGTACGAACAAGTAGGTAAGCGACGTCAGCAGCGCCGGCGAAGAGAGCGAGAAGCCGTAGCGCTCGGCGAGGTCCAGAGTGTCGGCCGTGCGCCCAAGAAGGAAAAAGAGCACGAGCAGTCCAGCCAGCGCGGCAGACAGGTAAGGAATGCGATTGGGTAGAGCTCTCATTGGCCCCTACCCGAGCTTGGCCATGACCTCGTCGGGGATGTCGAAGTTGGCATACACGTTCTGAACGTCGTCTAGGTCCTCCAACGCGTCCATGAAGCGCATGACGGCGGGTGCGTCAGCTTCCGCGACGGCAACGACGTTGATGGGGGTCAGCGTCAGCTCCGATCCCTGGACCTTCACCCCCGCAGCCTCCAAGGCACATTGGACCTTGTGCAGGTCTTCGGGGGCTGTGGTGATCTCATAGATGCCGTCTTCCGTAGAGAGGTCTTCGGCACCGGCCTCCATGGCGAGTTCGACCATGCGGTCTTCAGGTAGGGCTTGTGCGTCTACGGAGATCAGCCCGACGCTCCGAAACTGCCATGTCACCGAGCCGGGCTCGCTCATGTTCCCACCATGTTTGCTGAACACATGCCTCACGTCGGCAACGGTTCGGTTCCGATTCTCCGTCAGGCACATGACGACGACTGCTACACCGGCGGGGCCATAGCCTTCGTAACTTACTTGCTCATAAACGACTCCCTCCATCTCGCCGGTGCCGCGCTGGATGTTGCGCTTGATTGTGTCGGCAGGCATGTTGGCTTCGCGGGCCTTCTCGACGGCTACCCGGAGCGAGGGGTTCATCTCCGGGTCGCCCCCACCATTGCGAGCAGCAACGATGATCTCGCGGGCGATGCGCGTGAAGATCTTGCCCCGTTGGGCGTCCTGCTTCTCCTTCCGTATCCGAATGTTGTGCCACTTGGAATGACCCGCCATGCTTGCTACAGAACCTCCACCGGGGACAGGCTGCGAATGCTCGGTAGCCGGTGCAGCTTGGCGGGAGTGTATCACCCGGCCGTTTTCGCTGTCAAAGAACTCCCCGGCTGTAACGCTGGGGCGGTCCGAATGAGTACTTAAGATTTGAGGGTTGATGTCGGAAAGGGAGAACGTACGGCGGCCATTCTGCCGTCTATATCATTGGACGAACGCTCCGACAACGGCGTCGGAGCAGGGGGAAAGATGATTCATCAGACGTGCACCGTAACGTCCCGAGTGAACGGCCGAACCGCCCTGATCACCGTGGACGGATGTCTTGATCGGACGGCACCCAGCGCCAAGGAAGTCATCAAAGAGGCGGTTCAACCCGATACGCGCATCGCCATTCTCGACCTTAGCCACACCCCACTACTCAACTCAGAGGGTCTCGACTGGCTGGAAGAGGTGCGTTCCCAGCTCGAACCCAAGGGTGTGCGCTTGCGTGTCGTGGCGCCGGCAGGGGGAAAGGTCCAGCGCATACTTCGGCTGATGCAGTACGACAAGGTGGTCTTGCTGCTCCATAGCTTGGCCGATGCTTTTCGGGCGGGCAAGAGGCGGTACTTCCGGCTGCGCCGAGCTAAGAAGGACACAGGGCCGCGGGGCCGCCCGGGCACGACCATCAGCGGCCAGGGCTAGCTTTCGCCGGCGTCACTTCGGCTTGCCAGCGGGTCCGAGGGCCTGGGCAATTCGTCGCCTTGCCGCTCCTGCTTTCCTTCCGAGCGCAGCGAGGAACCCATTGCTACAGTGCCGCCATCCTCGAGTGCCCCCGCCCGGCCCCAGGGGGCACTGTGCGAATTCCGCGGGTGCAGCGTGGCGGACGCGAGCCAGGGTATAGAGACTGCTTCTGCCAGCCCGGCGGCGGGAAGCTCGGAAGGCGTTCAGGGCATGCCAGCCGTAAGGAGACTGGGAGGCAGGGCGGTATACTCGGCCTACTCGCCTATGCACGTTGTTTGGACGAACAGGATTATCTTCTTCCTAGCCGTACTGGCGTTTTTCATCTCCGCGAACCTCTGGCTGTCGCATGCACTGATGAAGGAACTACCCTGCACGGACGCCAAGGGCTGTGCGAGCGTCGCTGCCAGCGAGCTCTCCCGAGTCGGTGGCATCCCGGTTGCCGCGTTCGGCGCGCTGTTCGACCTGTTCGTCATCTGGCTCTGCTGGTGGCGAGCAAACAGACCGGAGAGCACCTGGCAGAAGACCACGCCCATCCTATGGAGCCTGACGTCCGTCGCGTTGGCCGTCTCTACGCTCCTACTGTTCGTCGGTTATCAGAGTCTCCACGTATGGTGCGAGTGGTGCGCGGCACACGCAGCACTTATCCTGCTCATCTGGATGGCCGCCACCGTCGAGTGGCAGATTGCCGTCCGCGGAGTGTCACCGATGCGCATCGCTCGTGAGCCTGCCCGACTCGGCATCGTCTTCGCGCTCGGCATCGTAGCCACGGCAGGCTACGGGTGGTTCGGGGTCTGGAACGGTCCGGTGATGCGCGTGGAGCGTGTGGACAGCCGAGCGGAGATTCTCAGGCCCGATAGCTGGTCACGAGGGCCGGCCGACGCGCCGGTGACCATCGTGGTCTTCTCGGACTTCCAGTGCCCTTCGTGCACAAGGAACGCCGGGCTGCTCAAGGAGCTGCTCGCCAAGTACCCGAACACGCTGCGAGAGGTGTACCGTCACCGCTCGCTCTACCGCCTTCACCCGAACGCGCAGGTGCTGTCGGAAATTGCCGAGTGGGCCGGCGAACACGGCAAGTTCTGGGAGATGCACGACGCGATTTTCGCCAAGCCGGAACTGGGACAACAGGGCAACTTCCTGCCCTACGCACGCGCCGCTGGTCTGGACCCGAACGAGCTAGAGAAGTTTCTCAAGCAGGACCGGTCCGAGAAGGGTTCGGCCAGGGAGCGCGCCTTTCAGCGAACCCTGCGGGACCTAGTGGATGCGGACAAGCTGGACATCCAGACCACCCCCACCTTCTTCATCGTCGTGCGAGGCGCGGATGGGAAGCAGACGATCGACCGCACTTCCGCGGGGGCCGGTCTGCAGCGGTATCTAGAAGAACCACACATCAAGAGATTGTTGGGCCCTGCAAAGATGCAGGATCAATAGCCCAGGGAGGATTCGATGGACGAACCGATGCATTGTCGCATGGAAACCATCGCCGTTCACGGCGGCTGGTCTCCCGATCCCACCACGCATGCCAAGGCAGTCCCCATCTATCAAACCAGCGGCTTCTCCTTCCCCACTCCGGAGGATGCCGAGCGTGTGTTCTCCGGCGAAGCTTTCGGCTTCAGCTACACGCGCATTCAGAACCCGACCATCGAGACATTCGAGAAGCGGATGGCTTTGCTCGAAGGTGGCATCGCCGCGGTGGCCACTGCATCCGGTCAGACGGCCGTCATGTACGCGTGCTGCTCGCTGCTGCGCTGCGGCGACAACATGGTGTCTTCGCACAGTCTGTATGGCGGAGTGCATGCGCTGTTCAACAACCCCCTCCCGCGTATGGGCATCGAGACGCGCTTCGTGGATCCTCTGGACCTAGACGCTTGGGATCGCGCGGTTGACGACCGCACGCGCTGCTTCTACGTCGAGACGATTGGCAATCCGCTGGTGGACGTGCCCGACCTTTCGGCCATCGCCGAGATCGCCCATCGGCATGGTGTGCCGCTCATCGTGGACAACACGATGGTCACGCCATTCCTGTGCCGGCCCTTCGAACACGGCGCCGACATCGTCGTCCACAGCGCCACCAAGTACATCGGGGGACATGGCGTGGCAATCGGTGGCGTTCTTGTAGACAAGGGCGACTTTCCGTGGGATAACGGCCGGTTCAGCGAGTTCACGGAGCCCGATCCTGCACTGCGGAATGCGAGACCGTTCGAGAAGTACGGCAGTATGGCGTACATAAAGCGGTTGCGCACCTACATGCTGCGGGACGTCGGCGGCTGTATGTCACCCTTCAACGCGTGGTTGTTCCTGCTCGGACTGGAGACCATGCACCTGCGCGTACAGCGTGCCTCAGAGAACGCCATGGCTTTGGCCGAGTGGCTCGAGCGTCACCCGAAGGTCGCTTGGGTTCGCTATCCCGGTCTGGCATCCCATCCGACCAACGAGAACGCACGCAGGTACCTGAAAGGTGGGTATGGCGGAATGATGGGCATGGGGCTCGAGGGCGGCTTCGACGCTGGTGTCCGCTTTCTCCGCAGCCTAAGAGTGTTCACGCACGCCGTCAGTCTAGGCGATTCGAAGTCGCTGGCCATTCATCCCGCCAGCACCACGCACTCACCGATAAGCCGTGAGGAGCGCGAGGCCGCCGGTGTCACCGACGACTTCGTAAGACTCAGCATCGGCACCGAGAACGTGGACGACCTGCGGGAGGATTTAGAGCAGGCGCTGGCGCATGCTTAGTGCTTGGGCTTAGGGGGTTCGGATGGCCAGGAAGCTGAAGATTGCCGTGGCCATGAGTGGGGGGGTAGATAGCTCTGCAGTTGCCGCTTTGCTCGTCCAGCACGGTCACCGGGTCATCGGCCTCACCATGCAGATCTGGCAGGAGAGCCAGACCGACTCCCGTCATGCCGGATGCTGCTCTCTCGGGGCGGTGGAGGATGCGCGGCGGGTCGCACACACCCTCGGTATTCCCTACTATGTGCTGAACTTTCGCGACTCGTTTCGGGAGAGCGTGATCCAGCGGTTCATCGAAGAGTACACGCACGGTCGCACACCCAACCCATGCATTGCCTGCAACCGGTACGTGAAGTTCGACCTGTTGTTGGACAAGGCCCGAGAGTTGGGGTGCGATTCCCTCGCTACCGGACACTATGCCCGCGTGCGCCGGCAACCGAGCGGGCGGTTCGCACTGATGCGTGCTCTTTGCAAGGAGAAGGATCAGTCGTATGCGCTGTACGCGGCCTCCCAAGAGCAGCTCGCCCGACTGCGCTTCCCCCTGGGCACGGTGCGCGACAAGACGGCAACGAGGGCACTTGCGCGCTCGGCTGGGCTGGCGGTCGCCGACAAGCAGGAATCGCAAGACATCTGCTTCGTGAGCGAGGCCGGAGGCTATCGCGAGTTCCTGCGCGCGCGAGTTCCCCAGGCGTTCCGTGATGGTCCCATACTCGACCGCGAGGGCAATCGCATCGGCACGCACGACGGGCTGGCGCAATACACCGTCGGGCAGCGCAAGGGCATCGGCATCGCAACGGGCGGCAAGCCCTTGTTCGTACTAGCGTTGGACCCCGCGAGCAATGCGCTGGTCGTTGGCGACAAGCGGGACACGTTCTCGCACGAGGTAACGGTGGAAGACGTTGTGTGGGGTGCCATCGAGGGGATCGCCGAGCCATTAAGGGTATCCGCAAAGATACGGTATAATATGGCGGCTCGGGAGGCAGTGTTGTTGCCTCCGGAGGAGAGTGGTCGTCTCACCGCTCGCTTCGTGGAGCCAGTGTCGGCGGTTACGCCAGGTCAAGCGGCGGTGTTCTACCGCGGTGAGACGGTAGTCGCGGGAGGCACGATAGCCCCTCGTGAGACGCAGTAGGCGCGGCGTTCGAACCAGGGCTCGGGAGGACGTCGGTGCAGGATCCCTTCAATTCGTACCGAGCCCCATGACCCGACAATTGCGATGAGGACGCTTCGCTCACCATGCAGCCGAAGCGTGAACAGCAAGAGGAGGTTGAGTGATGAGTGACGAGAGCGGCGGCGAGGACCGCAACGTTCTGATCTACATGTTGGCCGGCATCGGCCTGGGAGCGCTGATCGGCGCCGCGGCAGGTCTGATGTTCGCGCCGAAGCCCGGCACCGAGACCCGGGAAGACGTCGCGAAGCAGCTCGCTGAGATGAAGCGCAAGCTGAGTGAATGGTACGCCGAGCAGAAGGCAAAGCGTGGTAAGGGGAAGGAAGAGGCCGAGTTGGAGGCCGAAGCCGGTTAGAGTTCCCCTGTAGCGCATGCGAAACTACTGGCGTGTAACGATCTGGGCGGTCCTGTTGTTGGCCGCCCTTTGGTTCCTGTATCAGGTCCGCTCGATCCTGCCACCCTTCATCGCAGCATGGCTGATCGGCATACTGATGGAGCCGACGATCGTCAAGCTGCGGGCCTCGGGTTATTCGCGGCTCAGGGCAGTCGGGCTCGTCTACCTCTTGGTGTTCCTAGTCCTGACTCTGAGCGCACTGCTGCTGGGCCCTCCCGCGGTCCGACAGCTTGGCGAACTCGAGAAGCAGATGCCAAAGTACGTTGCCAGTCTTCAATCCACGCTCTCGGATGCGATTCCGGATGACGCCTGGCTGAAGAAGAACGAGAAGACCCTGCGGGCGGTCGGACTGGAGCCGAGCCGAGAGGCCATCTTCGAGAAGGTCGTCAAGCCGCGTCTGGATGATGCGCAGTCCTATGCCGTGGCACTCGGCCAGTCGTTTCTGAGCAAGCTATCCCAGGTTGCCGGATGGATATTCCAACTTGCCCTCATCCCGATTCTCACGTTCGTGGTGATGATTGACTACGACAACTTGCGAAGACGGGCGATCGGTCTGATCCCGATGTCCATCCGACCCTCCACGCTGGAGCTGCTGGACGATATTGGAGACGTCTTCACCAACTACCTTCGCAGCTTACTACTGTGCGTGTCGCTGTACAGCGTCGTGGCGGCGGGGCTGTTTGCACTTCTCGGTCTGCCGAGCCCGTTGCTTCTCGGATTCGTGACGGGGCTGCTCACGATCGCGCCCTATGTCGGCCCGGCGCTCAACCTGACACTGCTTACCATCGTACTGCTGGCCAATCCCCACGAGGGTCTCTCGCCGTACCTCGCCATCGGTGGCACAGGCGTGCACTTTGCGGGCACGCTGATCCTGTACGTGCTCTTCGATCAGTCCTGGAACTCCCTGGTGGTCCCACGGATTGCCGGAACCGCCGTAGGGCTGAACCTCTTCATGAGCTTCTTCTCGATCGCCTGCGGAGGCGTTCTCTTCGGGCTGGTGGGCGTGATCGTCGCGTTCCCTGTGGCCGGCAGCATCAAGGTGGTGCTGGAGCGCATTCTGAAGCACGTGGTAGAGGACCGCCCGAAGCGCAGAGTCCGCCTGCCGCGGGTGCCCCTGCGCTTTCGCGTTAGGTCTCAGCTAGGCACTGGAACACCGTAACCTTGCCGGGAAACCGACCGGAAGCCAGGGCGATACCAGCGTGGCATTGACAGATCGGTTCCTTGGCAGTATAGTGCCCCAGCCTGACGTACACATGCCCACGGCTGCCAACCGGCAGACCGATGTTTCTGTTTGCCCCTGCCTGGCGGAGATTCGTGCAGTCAGGAGATGCAAACATGAAACGCTTGGTCGTCACTAGCGCCGCGCTTGGGCTGTGTCTGAGTGCAGCGTCGGCCCTCCAGCCGTTCGCTTACGGCAACATCCTCGTGTGTGGCGGCGGCCTGGTGTTCGAGTACACACGGCAAGGCAGCCTAGTTCAGAGTCTGTCGGTCCCGCAAGCACCCGGAGGCGATGGTGGGCCTCGCGGAATAGCCGTTACCTCAAGCGGAGACTTGGTGGTCTTCAACGGAACCTTCCAAGCCGCGATTTCGCACCTCAGGATGAACACAGGAACTTGGAGTCATTATCTGGTGCCGGGGCTCTCCACGGTGAACAACGTGACGATGGGCAAGGTGACGACATTCGGCAACTACGTATTTGCCAGCGACTGCTTCACGTATGGCGGCGGCGAAGCGAACGGGATAGTCCGACTGGACCTGACCGATGGAACATGGACACGGTTCGCGCCACAGGATGATTCCATAGACGTCGTTGCGGGACAGGAGGGGCTGCTGTATGCGTTGTGGGGTTCTGGTAGCCCGAGTGGAACCGAGATCGAGAGCTTCGATCCATGGGCGCTTACGAGCGTCCAGACCTTCTCGCCACCGAATCCCACGTTCACGAACCGGAGTATCGCAGTCGATGCTGCAGGCAACGTCTATGTCTCGCAGTTGTACGGGGGAGTGATGAAACTCTCGCCAACGATGCAGTTACTCGCGAGCTACAACGTGTCGGGCTGGTCCACGGACGTCCGTCTGAGCGACGATGGCTTGGTGATGCTGATGGCGAACGGCGGGACGGTTCTCTTGGACTCGAATCTAAACCACATCCGGACTTTCTCGAACCCGGGGGTTTTCGGCGCCTTCGTACCGGTTCCCGAGCCGGGAGCACTGGCGACCGTGGCAGCGGGATGTACGGTCTTACTCGCGCTTAGGAGGAAACACTCGTAGCCATCCGTGGCCATCTGAACCGACGAGCCCTGCTCGCAGATACGCGTATGCGTCGTGAGGTGGCGGGCCCATGGCATTGCCAAAGCATGCCCTGGCGCGGTCATTGGAGTCAGCATCGAGCCTCGGGCACGCGGTGCGGAGGTTACTCTACGAACTCAACGCCGATGGCACGGCGGAGTTCGCCGTCTTCAGTGACCACCAGCCGGGCGTTGCGCACCACGCCCCGCAGCGCCCGTTCGCACCTACCTACCCGCAAGAGCATCTGCACGATGTCGCCCTCGCTCGCCCCGTGGCTGCAGAAGACGCTGCAGCCGTCGGGGCTCAGGTCGAGCAGCTCGGAGAATGTGGTGATACCGGTCTTCTCTGCCACAACCACCGCCGAACTGCGGACCTGCTCGCGATAGTGGTGGCGGCGGTCGTATTGCGCGTGCTGGTGCCGACAACGCCGCTGCAGGAATGCGGCAAGCAATGCAGGGTCGAAGGGCTTGCGAATCCATAGGCAGGGAGTATCCGGGGGAGCGGCATCCGTCATCATAACGAGCGTGATGTAGGGATCGAGGGCGAGCGAGGCCCCGTTCACTAGGTCTTCGTCGAGGACCAAAGCTTGCACCCTTCCTTCAATGCAAGCCGCGAGCGCAGCTGAAAGGGTACGGACGGGAGTTACTTGAAAGTCGAGCCTCTCCAGCCCTGCTTGCAGCACTTTCTGCAGAGCTATGCTCTTCTCAGCCAATACCAGCCGCACGGATTCCATAGCGCACTCCAATCAGCGCCTGGACACGCGCGGCAGCGCAGGCTCGCAGAGCTAGGCTCTCCTTTCGCCAAACAAACCGTCGCGCCAAGTCCGGCGCGCAAGCAATCGAGATGGCGCCGCTCCCTCTGATTGCGGGGTGCGGTCGCTCCACCAATCTGCAGCAAGCTTCGTGCCAATCGGGTCATGGCCGCGCCGACAATGCGGTATAGAGGCGTGGAATGCGCGTGGCAACGCTCGACGACGACATTACGGAGGTTAGAAACGAGGTCCGGGAGGCGGCAGCCCTTCTGCGTGCCGGTCGTATAGTCGCGTATGTCACCGAGACCGTGTACGGTCTTGCCTGCGACGCGACGAATCCGTCCGCTTGTGAACGTCTGGCCGAGCTGAAAGGCCGTAACGAAAGCCACCCGTTTCCGATTCAGGTATTTCGGCCGGAGTCTCCATGGTGGACGGAGCCGCTGCCAGAAGCTGCGAGGCGGTTGTTCGATGCCTTCTCACCCGGCCCCATTACGGTGGTCGTCCCCGGTGATCCGAGGATTGCACGTCGGGCTCGCGGTGCGGGTGGCAGCGTGGGTGTCAGGGTGCCGAATCATCCGGTGGCGCTGGCGCTCTTGTCGGCATTCGGTGGGCCGGTCGCATGCCCCAGCGCGAACAAGACGGGCTCGCCGCCGGCACTGTGCGCCGAGGAGATCGTTACCACGTTCGGGCCCGCCGTCGAGATGGTGCTTTCGGGTGGACCGTCCCCGCTGGGCACCCCCTCGACGGTCGTGGACGTAACAGGGGACAGCCCGAAGGTTTTGCGAGTCGGTGCCATCTCAGAGGAACAGGTGAGGAAATGCCTACAAGCTACCTTTGGCTAGTCGTGATCCTGCTTGCCAGTATGCTCGGGGGTTGCCGCAGCGCACCTACGAGAGACGACACACCGCTCACCCAGCAACACGACATCGCAGCGCGCGCCGGCAATATGGACAAAGCGAGGGCCCTGGAAGACAGCATCCTGGCGCGCGGGGGCGGCGACCTGGACACCTATCAACGGCTCAGACGGTCCTATGCCTTCGCCGGGCACTTCGAGGACGCGCGACGGGTGATGCAACGGGCGCTTACTGCGATGCCGAACCTCAGCAAAGCGGATCAGGCACAGGTGCATCGGCTGATAGCCGCCGACTCCTTCGCCCAGGGCGATAACGAAGCGGCAATCACCGAGTTCGAGATCGCGTTCGAAATGGCCCCCGAGGACCCCCAGGTGCTGAACGACTTCGCGTTCTTCTTAGTTGACACGGAAAAGGACATACCGCGAGGGCTCGACCTCGCACGCAGATCCGTGGCGGCGAGACCGGATCGTCCCGAGGCACGTGATACCATGGGCTGGGCGCTGTGCAAAGCTGGTAGGTATCGAGAGGCGGTCGAGCAGCTAAAGCAAGCCCTCGAATTGTATCCCGACAACTCCGAAGTGCTGCTACACCTAGGTATTGCGCTGGAAGGCATGGGTGACAAGCCTGCTGCAATCGAGCACTTGGTCCGTTGTCTGGAAACCGCACGGCCGAGTGATGCATCTCGCAAGGAGGCGGCTGCCCGGCTCCTGAAGCTGGATCCGAAAGCGTACAGCAGGGCAACCAGTGTGATGGGGGACGGAATACGGTAGCAATGCTAGGTCGAGAGGCGGAGTGTTAGTGTTTGCCCTCCAGCGAGCGACCAGCGCGAGGAGAGCTTGACTCGCACATCATCCCCTTCACGTGTCATCTTGGCGGCACATGGCGTTTCATCCAGCAACACTTCACCCGCGTGTTTCTGACCAGGCACCTCCAGGACGATCTCCTCTAACGCGAGCTCGCCATCGGCCACCTCGATGGCTGCGTCCAGCCGGTTGGGCTTGAGTGTTTGACGGTACAAGCCGTAGGACCTGCCTGCCGTGAAGAAGCCGCAGAACTCCTCCCGCTGGTAGGTTGGCCGGAAGCGGATTCGCGCTTCGTGCGCGTCGTATACCACACCAGACGTCAGGTCTAGGAGCGACCAGCTACTCATCGGTCGTACATAGTGGTCGCCGCACTCGACCTCGTTCCAGGGATTGCGTTCGTACCCATCGTAGCGATCGCGGGCGGCCTTCACGATTGCGAGGCCCTCGGTCGTCAGTCCTTCGTGTAGCATTAGCGCGGCGACTGCATACTCGATACCGGTCCACACCTCGTCCGAGTAGAGCAGCGGCACCTTCGGTCGCTTCCCAGGTTCGTACGATGCCACGAGCAGACCACGATCGTTCGGCGACGCGAACACTCTCGGCTCCTGAACGAAGCCCTCGAACCCGTCGCGGAAGTTTCGTTCGAAGATGCTTTTGAGTGCACTTCGTACGTGCTCTTGCGGCAACACGTAACCCAGTCCCAAGATGTGTGCCCACCACTGACCCAGTAGTTGATCGGATGCGCAGCCTTCTGCATACTGATACTCTGGGTGTTCCTCGAGGTCCACTACCTGGATATAGTAGGAGCCGTTCCAGCACAACGTATCGTAGCCCTTGGACCCCTTCTCCGAACGGTCTCGATATCGTGCCGCACGCTTGTTCTCCCCCGTCGCCTCTGCCAGCTTGGCAGCCGCCAAGAGGGCAGCCAGATACAGCGAGCCGATGAAGGTGTTAGGTCCATAGATGTGGATGTCGTAGGTATTTGGCTGCTCGCCTTTCAGGACACCGTCCCCGTCGGTGTCGTGCTTTTCCATCACGTAGTCCATCGCGAGGAACACTCGTGGCACGAGCGTCTCCAGTATGCTCTTGTCTCCAGTGGATTGATACACGAGTAGCGTTTTCAGCACGGCTCCGAACAAGCCGTCCAGTGCGGGATTGGGTGGTCCACCGATGGGCATATCCCACAGCCGTGGTAGGTACTCTGGCAGTGGGGTTCGATGAGGCAGGTATCCGGTGGGGTGCTGGTTGACGAGCCAATCCGTGCGACGCATGGAGAGCTCGAGTTCCGGCCATAGCCTCCCAACTGTCAGTACGTAGTTCCACACATGGGTGCAATTCAGTGGGCAGCATCCACCCACCGATCTCATGCTATCGGTGGACGCGCCGCACCCTCCCTCGAAACCGAAGAACTCGCCCTTCTGGGTTCGCAGGCAGATGTTCGTCCGGACGGGAACGATGTTTGCGGTGACAGCGTCGAGCAACCAATAGGGGTGACACGATTGGTACATCGTCTCGACGAACCGCCTAGCGTCCTCACGCATGCGACCGAAGTTCTCACGCACGTGATGCACGACCGCGGCCACCGAGCCGAATCGGTTGTAGTAGTTCCCGAGCCAGAAGCGGCTCTTCTCGTCTCGTACGATGCCTGCAGGCTGACGCCAGTTCACCATGCGGTTCGGGAAGTACCATGCCAGCACGAAGGTGACCTCGTGCACTTCTTGCGGCTGCAGTTCGAACTTCGCCGCGAGTGATCCGTTCCATGTGCGCCAGGGTGCGCTCGGAGAGATGCCGGAAACCGCGGGGAAGGCGCCGTCGGGCTGAAAGTCGTGCCACATCTGTTCGATGTCGTCCCACTGGGGCAGGGCGCTAACATCGTCTGCAAGGGCTGCCAACGCCAGCTCCCCCCAGTGCGGGTGGTCATCTTGTAGGCGCGACGACACCATCTCCAGGGTGTAGCACCCTGCCGTACGGTGCAGTATGTTCTGATTGCCGCCATATCCAGGGTTCTGCACGCCGCTCATCAGGCTTACACCATCCCAACCGACGAAGTTCTGCAGGCCAGCCATGATCGCTGCCGCTACGCGGTCCTTGGTACGGTTCTTCACGCGAAAGGTGAACAGGATGGCGGGGATTCCCGATGCTTCTGCGTCGAACGGCTTGAACGGGCTGAACGCCTCCATGGAAACGTCAACGGGCAGCGCATGGTCCAGGTAAGTGAGGCGGGCGATGGGGTACTCGCCTGCAAACCGGGTCTCTTCCACGCAGGGCAGGCGGCGGAGTCGGCGGACCAGGGTCGGAGGCACATAGTGGTCGCTGACCGCCGGGGCGGGATCGAAGCCATTCTCTGCAAAGGCCGCCGATTGCAGCAGCTTCGCCACCGGTTCCATGCCACGCTGTCGAGCCCACACAGCGAAGAAGGAATCGGGCACGCAAGCGATGTGGTTGACCTGGTTCACTACCTGCCACTGACGCAGACTACCGTCTCCGCAGATAGCGATGCTGCCAGTGCCGATGCCACCAAGCGGCATGGCGACGCAACGCAGGTCTTCTCCCGTGTACTCGCGCGGCACAGTCCGCTCCGTGAGTGTGCGGATCCACGTGGCGAGATTCAGGCGTCCTTTGGGCACGTGGGCCTCCAACAAGAGGGATGAACAGGAGTTCGCCTGCCGACCCAGAAATCCCTGCCGACACCTGTTCGCACCGGGAGATCCTTATGCAACCGAGAGAAGTCGTACAAGCCCTTCTGCGACACGAGATCTCTGAACGCATGGGAGTGTATGAGCACTGGTGGGAAGAGACGCTGCGGGACGCATGGCCCAGCCAGGGCTATCCCGAAGGGGCCGCCCCTGAGGACGTTTTCGACTACGACATCGAGAACTGTGGCGGCTGGTTCAACACCGAGCCCTTTCACGGTACCACGGAGACCTTAGAGGAGACCGACGAGTGGATCCTCCGGAGGGACGGTCGGGGGGCGACGCTGCGCTATTGGAAGGGCAAGTCCGGGACTCCAGAGCACGTCGACTTCGCCGTTACCGACTGGGACACCTGGAAGCGGTACCGAGAGCCGTTGCTTACCTTAGACCCCAGCCGTCTGGGTGACATCGAGGAGGTACGCAAGCGGCTCGCATCGGCACGAGAAAAGGGACGCTTCACGGTGTACGGTCAACTATTCGTGTTCGAGTTGCTTCGCGCCACGATGGGCGACCAGAACTTCCTTCCCGCACTCCTGTTAGAGCCCGACCTGATCCGTGACTTTTGTCAGGTGTATCTGGAACATTACCGGCTGCACTTCGACTACCTGTTCCGCGAGGCGGGCCTTCCGGACGGGATGTTCATCTACGAGGACCTCGGCTTCAGCAACGGTTTGTTCTGCTCACCTGCTACACTCCGTGAGCTGATTCTGCCCTACGAGCGCGAACTGGTTGGGTTCCTCAAGGAGTACGGCCTGCCCGTCATCCTTCACTCGTGCGGGGATGTACGGCAGGCAGTTCCCATCATCATTGAAGCCGGGTACGACTGCCTTCAGCCAATGGAGGCTAAGGCTGGATGTGACGTGGTGGAACTCGCTCGGGAATACGGCGACCGCCTTGCGTTCATGGGCAACATTAACGTGGTCGAGCTGACCACGAACGACAAGACACGCGTCGAAGCCGAGGTACTTACGAAGGTGCGGGCAATGCGAGAGATGCGGGTCCCCTACTTCTTCCACTCGGATCACTCCATCCCGCCGAACATCCGATACGACACGTATCGGTACGCGCTCGACGTCTTCCGGCAGAACTGGACTTACTGAGGAGACCGGAGGCGATCCCAGTTGTCGCGTAAGTATAGGTAGTCCTCTGGTCCGTCCAAGTCGAGCGAAGTGCGGGGCGACGCGTCGAGATCGACCCAGACGTCTTCTCCGACGAGTCGGCGTACAGCTCGTACACCTTCGTCAATCCGCAGACGGCCCAGCCGGAATCGAACGAGCAGTCCGAGCCCACACATCAGTGCCACGCGAAGCTGTGACTTGCGCGACTCGTGCAGCTGCTGAATCAGGTCCGCCAGGCATCTCGCCACTGCAGGCGTGACCATCGTGATGCCACCTGTGGCAAACTGGCCCTCTCGCACCTTGATGTAGGTATAAGGCGCCCCGGGTTGTTCTCGTTCGACGCGTTCCCGCCGTACGAAAGACGCCGCGGCTCCCAACCCGCTTGGAAGGCGAGCCAGGAAACCCTCGATGTCTTCCGACCGCAATAGTGGTAAGTCGGAGGGGATTACGAGCACGGGCTCGGTTACTTCCTCCATGCCGAGTGCGCCGATGCCACGCAGGATGTTTTGCGAAACGTTCGTTCCTTCGGCGACGAAGGTCACCCCGTTGGCAAGCGATTCCATCTCTTCTGGGCCGACCAGAGCTATCTTGTCCACGCCCCGCGAACCCTGAAGGGCCTCGAGAACGTAGTAGAGCGCCTCGCGGCCGCCGAGGCGGATCAGCCCTTTTCGATGCTCACCGGCGACGTCAGCGAGGTCCCGAGAAGCGAACCCACCCGCGACGACGACGGCGTTCACAGCGGAGGGAGTGGGTGAAGTGCGAGCCGGCACAGCACTTCGACACCGACCGGCAGAGCTTCGTCTGCGAAATCGAAGCCAGGGTGGTGACAGAATGGGCGGTCTCCTAGGCCGAGCCAAAGGAAGCAACCGGGTACTACTTCGGCAAAGCGGCCGAAGTCTTCGCCTCCCATCGAAGGTGCATCCACCCAACGCACGCGATCCTCGCCCAGCACCGTCGCTACGTGCCGTGCCAGACCGCCATGGTTGACAGTAACCGTGGTGCCTGGCGTAACCGTAAGCTCCAAGGAGCAGCCCAAGGCTCGGCATATGTTGGATCCGATCTCGGTCATCAGCTGCGGAACGCGCTCACGCATCTCCGCGGACAGGGTGCGGAAAGTGCCGGACAGGCGTGCCTCTGGCGGAATGATGTTGTAGGCGCTTCCCGCCTCTATGCGCGTAACGGTAAGGACTACGGAGGCGACGGCAGGGGTACGGCGCGAGGCGATGGTCTGCCACGCCGTGATCGAGTGCGCGGCGGCGACGATGGGGTCGCTCGTGCCTTCCGGATGTGCCGCATGACCCCCCTTGCCCCGGATTACGGCATCCCATGTGTCTGCCGAGGCCATGAGCGGGCCTTCTCGCAGACCGACGGTGCCCACCGGGATGCCGGGCCAACCATGCAGCCCGAAGATCGCTGCGGGGCGAGGATCGTCCAGCGCTCCGTCATGAATCATGGCGTCGGCTCCGCGCACGATCTCTTCGGCGGGCTGGAAGATGAGAAGCACCGGCCCCGGAAGTCGCTCTCGTAGGTCCGAAAGCACCGATGCCGCTCCAAGCAGCATGGTGGTGTGACCGTCATGACCACACGCATGCATCGCCCCAGCTATCTGTGATGCGTAGGGAAGCCCGGTTTCTTCTTCCATCGGGAGAGCGTCCATGTCTGCGCGCAGTGCGATGGTGGGCCCGCCGCCGTCGGATGGTATGAGGGCCGTGACGCCGCATCCGCCTACGCCAGTCTTGGTCTGTAGGCCGAGCGACTGGAGCCGTTCTGCGACGATGCCCGAAGTCCGCGGTAGGTCGAATGCGATCTCGGGGTGTGCGTGCAGATCGCGCCGGAGATCAATCAAGTCCGGCGTCAGTTTCTGGATTCGGTCGGTTAGGTCGGGTTGCATCTTTTGGAGCCTCCCGTGTCTCGTCGGCGCCGCAGACGAAGACTTCGGATGCGGTGCGGACATAGGATACCGTGAGCAGATCGCGCCGCTTCGCCGCAGGTACAGTCGATTCGTGGGGGAACTGGCCGTTTACGTTCACACGCCTTTCTGTCCGTCGAAGTGTCCGTACTGCGACTTCAACTCGTACGCTCGGCCGGAGGAGGAACACGAGACATTCACCCGCGCCTGCGAACTGGAGATTCGCCGCTCGGAGATGAGAGGGGCGCGGGTCGGGACGGTTTTCTTCGGTGGGGGCACGCCAACGTTTCTCTCGGTGGAGCGGCTGGAGCGGCTGTTTTCTGCATTGACCAGCACGTTCGACATCACGACCGAGGCAGAGATCACGGCAGAAGCGAATCCGGGCACAGTTGACGCCGAGCGCTTTACGGCACTTCGGGCGATGGGTTTCAACCGGATCAGCATCGGCGCGCAGAGCTTCCACGATCACGAGCTTCGTACCTTGGGGCGGGTGCACTCGTCGAGCGAGATATCGCGAGCCGTGTGTGCTGCTCGCCGTGCCGGCTTTGGCAATCTGAGTCTCGATCTGATGTATGCGCTGCCTGGTCAGACGTTGGGCCGCTGGATCGAGAGTGTAAAGGCCGCACTGGCGTTCGAGCCCGAGCACCTGTCACTTTACTGCCTCACCATTGAGCCTGGCACCCGCTTCGCCGCACTGGACCGGCATGGTCTACTCGACCTTCCCGACGAGGACGTGCAGATTGCGATGCAAGAGGAAGCCGAGAGGCTATGTGCGGCTGCTGGCCTAAGGAGATACGAGATCTCCAACTACGCGAAGCCCGGTCGGGAGTGCGAGCACAACCTGTCGTACTGGCGCAACGAGCCCTACGCAGGGTTCGGCCCGGGAGCGGTCTCGTATCTCGATGGCGAAAGGCGCAAGAACTTGCGGAGCCCTGCGCGTTATGCGGCTGCAGTTCTACAGGCTCGGGACCACGTCGAGGAGCGCGAGAAGGTGGGCGAGGACCTGTGGCTCGCGGAGACGCTGATGGTCGGGCTTCGCGTGATAGAGGGCGTACCCTTCGAGCGATTGGAAAGCCGTGTCCCCGATTCGAGAGCGCGGCTCGCTTCAGCTCTTAACGATCTGAAAGAAAAGGGCTGGGTGGAGGTCGACGAGTGCAGTGTGCGCCTCACGCGCGAGGGACTGAAGTTTCACGACTCGGTGACCATGCGTCTGCTGCCGTGAGGTGTGCAGAAAGCGAAAAACCGACCACCTGGGTCGGATGCAAGCCGCGATTGTGGTCTGGTCGCCGGCTTGGCGGGTCGCCACGGAGCGATAGAAGCTCCACTGTCTTTGCAGTACCTACGGTTCCCCCGTCGTTGGGATCCCCTGCACCACTTGTTGGCCTATCGAAGTCGCTCCTCGGAGCTATTCGACATTCTCGCCGAAGCCGGCGACCAAGTTGTTCAGCGTCTCTTCTATCCTTCCGTCACCTCCATATCATTCTAACACGGATTCCGTGATTCGGCATCCCCGCGCCTTGGGGAACCGCTCCGGGGCGCTTCATTGCGCTCCATTAAATATTCGGTTCGATGGGGTCGGAAAGTTCGGGCATCCGCCGGCTGGCATTGCCGGATTTGCGCGAGCTCGGGACGGGGCTGAGGCTGAACCCGCTAGAGAGGCAGTTTTTCGAAGGGGTCGCGGACGAGTCGCGTCACGTCTACCTTCCACTTGCCGTTCACGCGTCGCACGAAGAACTGGATTTCTCTCTCCTGCGGCGGCGTGCGGTCGTGAATACGCACCAGCATCTTCACCAGCGCAGTGTCTCCGGTGATGGAAGCCATGAGCGGCTCCTCTACGTGCGAGATGGGCAACGGCTTTACCTCGGCAAAGATCTCGCGCCATTGCTCCTCCGCAGGCGGGCTGCCTTCTGGAAGCCAGGTGACCGCGGAGAGCCGATTCACGTCACGCACGCGTAGGGCGGTAAGGAACTCGTTGACTGCCGAGACCGGTGAGTTGCCGATAGTGAAGATCAGCAGTACGATCGCGGCTATCATAGCCAGCGCGACAACCCATCCGACCACGGTCGTCCACTTGAGTCGCCTTCGGATCACCGCGCCCATGGGTTCACCTGGATCGTTTTCGGGATATCCACCTTCCAGCCTTCCGGCGTTCTGATCATCACCCAAGACATAACGATTATCTGCCGATAGCGCGGATTATAGATCTCCGTGTTGATCCACACTCTGTACTCGCCTACCTGTCTTTCGGCTCGGATGTTCACATTGCGGGCTCCCCGGTAGCCGTGCATCAAGCGGGTGCGGAAGAGCGAAGTCGGCGGGTACTCGAGCCTTTCCATCGTTGCTCCGTCGCCTTCCATCGCCGCAAGCAAGTAGCGCTGCAGCGTGCCGACGGGGCCATGCCACTGATGAGTGGAAAACACACCCAACACGGTGACGCTCAAAATCACTGCGACGGCAAGAGAGAGTGAAGAACGTGACATCCCGATTTCGTTCGGATGGTACCAGATGGACTGTCCCGAGCCGAGCCGAGGCGCCGCCTTAGGAACACGCCGGGTCGTTTCCGCGTCTGAACAGCCGACGACGATCGGCTGTGGGCGGGCAGGCTCACAGGGAGCACGGCAATCCTATGATAATATAGACGAGGTTCGGCGTGGCCGCCGCCGGTGCTGGGCACGGTCCGCAGTTTTCCGCCCGCTGGGATTGCTCTTTCGGGGTGTTGGGTCTGTTGAAACAATCTCGTCCGGTTCTGCGGCTCATATTAGGGGCCACTCGCGCCACCTCTGCATGCGTTGCCCTCCTCGCCTTCTTCGTTCCGACCTTTGCGGTGATTTACGTTTCGCCTACTGGGAACGACATGGGGGGCGGTAGTTGGGCCACAGCATTCAAGACTATCGGTCAGGCGGTAGCCGTTGCTCCCCAGGGAGCAGAGATCTGGGTGCGGCAAGGCGTGTACCAGGAGAACATCGTGATCCAGACCGCCGGCCTCCGTATCTACGGTGGTTTTCTGGGAGACGAGACGTCGCTCGAGGAGCGGCGAGGCAGCGCCACGGTCATTGATGCAGCGCTATCTGGACGCCCGATGCGGATCAACTTCGTCGCCGACGTACTCCTCGATCGGCTTACGCTGCGCAATGGTAATGCCGTGGGATTCGGTGGCGCCCTGTATGCAGCCTCGGCGAACAACCTCACGCTAACGGACTGCGTTCTCGAAGACTGCACATCCAGCACCAACAACTCCGGCGGTGGCATCTATGCCTCGAACGGATCCATTACGATCACGGACACCATAATACGGAGGTGCGTATCGGCAGATGTCGGTGGTGGGATGAGAGCGATTGGTGCCGATGTCTACCTAACGCGAGTGACCTTCGAAGACAACGTCGCTTCGAAAGGTGGCGGGCTCGCCCTCGAGGGGGGAGTCGGGTACGTGCGGTCATGCGTGTTTCGCCGGAATGTCGCGACCTGTGGTGGACTGGAGGGCGGCGGAGGCGCTTGGCTGCGCACCGTGCAGCAAGTGCAGATCGAAAGGAACTGGTTTACAGAGAATCAGGCTGGTGCAGGGGCAGCACTCGACATCCTAAACCGCACCAATACGAAGATCTACGCAAACCTCATCACCCGAAACACGGCTGGGGTAGCCGCAGTCTTGGTGCGCAATTCCGGAACCTGGCCCCGGCTGGTCAACAACACGTACTCCGACAACGTCTCCACGGTCGGGAACAGCGTGATGTACTTCTACGATCAGGCCTCTGGAACGATCCGCAACGAGAACATCACATTCAATACGGGCCCCGAGGCCGCCGTTGGGAGGGACGCCTCGGTTTCCTACTACTGGTCGTACGGCAACTTCTACATGAACTCTGTGGCGCCATTCTCGCTCCCCCAAGACTTGAATGCTGCCGGACCGACGACGACTCAGGTTGACCCCCGCTACGTCAACAGGCTCTTCCTGGATGTGCCGTGGAGCTACAATCTTCGCCCAGACAGCTTGGTTCGGGACTATGGGTACGTGGAAGTGCAGTTCGACTATTGCGGGGCACCTCGACCCGTGGACTCGAGCGGCTACGGAACGCCGTATCCGGACAAGGGCTGCTTCGAGTATCAGGCCGTAGCCCAATACGTGGCCATGTCGAGCTGGCGTGGTCCACAGGGCAACGGCGACCAGTCGTCGGCTCTGCTGCGAATCCGTGCGCAAGATGGAGACGGTCGGCTAGTTCTGGACGCCTGGGTGCCGCAGTGTGAAGCTGGCTTCTATGTGCTACCCGGAGATGTCTTTGCGCCGCAGAGCGGCCCGTGGACCATCCGAATCTCGGCCAAGGGATATCTGACCAGACAGATCGTGGTCCCTGCGCTTCCGGCGCACGGATCTACCGGGGTGAACGTTACGTTGATCCCCGGCGATGCGAACGACGACAATCGGGTGGACCTTCAGGACCTCAACCTGATCATGAGCACGTTCGGTGCGATCGGGCCTACGCCGGGAGACATCAACGGCGATCGGTCGGTAGACGTGCCGGACATGAGCACGGTGCTCGCGAATTTCGGTGCGCTGGGTGACTAAAGTAACCTATCGCACGGTCGCACTCGCAACCTCGTATCAATACTGGCACGCAGAGGGCGCATTTCACCGTGCCTTTGCGCTCAGGTAAGAAAACCGGACTGTGCTAATTCTACACAAGAAGATTGACGTACGGCAAAACTGCATGTAGAATATAGGGTGGTAGGTTCGGTGCGACTCGGTTGCTCGGACCGCATGCCGTGTGAAACGGTTTTGTGCTTTTCAGCATCCTCGCGGGCCTGCGGCTCGAGAGGGAGAGAGGGGCGCGCCGTGGGTTTCCCGATCTATCGGGACGACGGCAGTTTCGCTATCTCTAATTGTTAGAACGGAAGGAAGAGGGTAATGCAGCCAATACGACTCCTGTGTTGCAGCTTGCTGCTTCTGTCCGCGATTGCGGTGCACTCTCAGGTCATTCGCCCTGGAGAGCCTGGCAATCTAGGACAGGTCGGCAAGCTTGGAGACCTTAACGAGCTGAACATCGATTCGCCTGCGGATGGCCAGAAGGTGACGAGTTCGGTACAGTTCTCCATCAGCCACACTGCCATATCGCCGGGTCTCGCGCTGGACCTCCGGTGCGTGCGCAACGGAACGGGCGAGACCAAGTTCATTAGCGGACCCACGTTCCCGGATGGTGGTATTCCGGGCCTGTGGCCTCCGTGCGCGGACTTCGCGGTGGGCGGGCCGTTTCCGGACGGCACTTACACCTGCACTGCGCGTATTTACGACATGCAGACGAACGCCACGATCTTCAGCGATGTGATCCAGATCGTTCTGGACAAGACCGCGCCAGTTGCGTCAATTTCGCTGAACCCGGACAAGGGTTGCTACAACAACGGCGACACCAACGTTCAGTTCACCGCGAACGCGACGGATGCCAGCGGCTTCAGCTCCTGGAGCCTGACCGGCAACGGTATCGCCAACGAGTCCCATGGCGCAGCTTCGAGCCCGCTGAACGTGAACCGCACGATTGACATGGCCTTGCTCGCGGACGGTATCTATACCATTCAGTTCGAGGTTGCAGATGCCGCCGGCTTTTTGCCGCCCGACGTTTGCAAGAGTGGACCGAACGTGACCGTCCGAACGCTCGAATTCACCGTGGACTCGACCGCGCCGGTCGTCAACGTTCAGAGCCCTGGTAGCTGCCTGCGGGGCACGGTCAACTTCAACTGGAGCGTGAACAATAGCCCGCCAACCACCGCACTGGTGGACACGAAGGTGTACGTGGACGGCGTGCTGAAAGCGACCCTGCTGCCCACCGAGACCACACTCGCTTTCGACACCACCACGCTGGCGGATGGCAACCACACGCTGCGCGTGGAAGTTCGTGACGAGTGCGGCAACGTCGGCTTCAGCCAGTCGGCCTTCTCCACCGACAATACGGACCCGGTGATCACGGTGGTCACTCCGGTAATCACCGACCCGGGCCAGTGCAAGCTGGTGAAGGGGCCGACGGTTGCCATCTCGTTCACGATTAGTGAGGCGAGCAACTGGACCATCACCGTGGACGGCGGGACCACGGGCCTCAACCCGACCAACGGCTCGGGCACCAGCGGCTCCGTTCAGTGGACGCCTGGCGACTTCGCTTGCCACGACTTCCTGATCACGGCCACCGACACCTGTGGCAATCAGACCCAGACCCGGTTCCGCCTGCAGCAGGAAGAGGAGCCGCCCGGCGATTGCGAATGCGTCATTCTGCCGAACCTGATCTGGCGCGGCAACCTGACGACGACCGACCCGTTCGACAACGAGACCAAGCGGACGTTCCGACCCGAGGTCATCAACCTCGACGGCTTCACGATCCGTGACATTCTCAACTGCCACGGGGTGACGTTCGATGAGAACCTGATCATTCAGGCGGTAGACGTGCGCAAGGTGACTCCGCTCTACAAGTGCGGTGCCTTCGTGTTCGGCCCGGGTTCGGACCTAAACACCAACTGGTACACGCTGGCCTTTGCGACGAGCGCGAACATTGACGACTCGGTCGTGTACACCGCGTACCGCAAGTACTTGGGCAACCGCTCGCTGCTGTTCTCGCCTCCGGGAACGTGCTACGAGCTGTCGGTGACCTACGTCATCCGCGACCCGAACACTGGCCGAACCGGCCCGCCGATCACCAAGGTCCTCTGCTGGTGCGTGGAGATGCCCGATAAGGACGTCATTCGCGCCAACATCGAGTACTTCTCGACGGTGGCTGCGGGTCGCACCCAGAAGCCGAAGATCCCGCCGCACGTGGCCCAGGCACTCAACGATGCCCTGGACATTCCGAACGACCTGGACGCTCTGATTGCCTTCGAGCAGGTCATCGGGATGTACGCGGTTGACTTCCGGACCTTCATCGGGGCGGACGGCAAGCGTGACGTTCGGTGGTTGCACCATTACCTGATTGACAGTGACGAGGAGCCGATCGGCTGTCTGCTCATCGAGCAGGCCAACTCGCTGCTGTGGCACCCGTAGTCTAGTCGGACTAGACGAAGCACGCTGCCCACCGGGCTTCTGCTCGGTGGGCAGTTCTGTTTGTGATATTTTGTAATTGTAACAATAAGTACCACTAATCTGACGGTCACCCTGCAAACTTGCCGGTTTGCAGGATCGCTACTTCACCTACCGGCAAGAAACCAGGTAGAATTATTAATGAACTGCGGGGCCGGACCGCCCAGCGGCATTGTTGTAGTGTGGCCTAGACGCCCGTAGGAAGCAGGCTAGACCATCTTGAGTTTTTTGGTAAAGGAAAGGACCGCGCAGCCACTTGCTTTGGCAGCCCAGCGTGCTGGCCGCACGCTGGGTAAGCCCCACCTTTTCTTGACCCACTCCACAACCCTTTCCACCATCTTGGCCTCTCGGTCCCGCACAGCAGACTCCTTGCCTACCCCCCGGGCTTCGTCGGCACCCTCGTGCGCTGCCTCACCCTCCTCCCATCGAAGCGAAGCGGAAGGGAGAGTGTTGAGGTGGGAGACCTGCAGACCAGGCTCCAACCGCCGGACCGGCCCCGCCCGACCGGCTCGCCTCACCCCGCCCGCCATGCCGAACGGCTCTTCAGGGCTACCCGGTAGCACTACTAGTTTTCACAGACGCCCACCGACGAATGCCTGCCTGTTCCGGCACCTCCACCGGTTAGGGCGGCTGCAAGGAGGCGGAACAGCACCCCCATACGGCCGCATCCGCGGGCAAGTGTGCCCGGCGGCCCTTTCCGGGGTGAAAAGGTGAACCGATTCGGCATCCGCTTCCTGGTTGGCACTCTCGTCCTCACGCTATCGCATCTCGCCGCCTTGGCCGGGGTCGTGATCCACGTCTCCCCGGACGGCGACGACGCCAACGACGGCTCTTCTTGGGCCACTGCCAAACGCACCATCGGCGCTGCCATCTCCGCCGCTCCGTCCGACCCCTCCTCTCCCACCCGCATCTTCATCGTAGGCAAGGTCGTCGAGCGCAACGATCAGGGTGATGAGACCGTCGTCTTCGATGGGGTCTATAAGGAATGGCTGACCATCAACGCCAAGCACAAGCTGGAGCTCTACGGCGGCTTTGCCGGTACAGAAGACACATCCGACTTCAACCCCCCCGACAACGACAACCGATCCGGTGGGGAGACGGTGATCGATGGTCGGGAACTCGGCCACTGCTTAGTAGTGAGGCGATGCGAGGGGATGCGCCTTGACCGTCTTTCCCTCAAGAACGGAAGGGCTTTCAGCCGCGGAGGCGGGATGCTTGCCGAGGAATGTTCAGACCTCCAGATGACCTCTGTTACGGTCACTGACTGCCGACCTTACTACGGCCAGAGTGGTGGTGGAATTGCACTCCTGTCGTGCACATCATCTCTCGATAGAGTCAGCGTACTTAGGTCGCATTCGCTTGTGTACGGAGGCGGGCTCTACGTGTCTGGGGGAAGCCTCACGGCCTCCCGCTTGTACCTGTCAGACAACTCGGCTCGTTACGGGGGTGGCCTGTGCGTGTCTGCCAACGCAGACCTCGACGAGTGCCGGATCGAGCGCAACGCTGCCACGGGCTGGCCAGACTCGAAAGGGGGCGGCATTCTCATTGACGGCGGCGTGAACGTGAAGATCACCCGAGCATTCATCAATCGTAACGTGGCCGTCCGTGGCTCGGCGCTTGCGGTATCTGACGGAGCGAGAACATCGGCATCGAACCTGATAGTCACGAACAACGAGGGCGAATATGCAACCATCTTGGCTGATGGAGACCTAACGAGCATAGACGCTTGGCACTTTACCATCGCAGATAACCGAACAGCCGAAGACCCCCTGATCATGACTGGAGTGGGTGTGTCCAGGTTTTGGCTTCGTAACTCGCTGTTGGCTCACAATGATGCCCCGAGTATGTTCGGGAAGTCCGACAACTGCATATGGTATCTCGCGTGGCTACATAGCTGGGAGAATACTGGCGTCTTGTTTCATAATGACGACCTTGCGGCGCAGTTCACGAGTGAGATTTGTCAACAATGGAACGGCTTCCTGAACCGCAGGCTCACAGACGACCCTCTAGCCTATCAAATCCTACCGGGCTCAAGCGCGATCGATTGGTGTGCTCTCGGTGAGCCTTCCGAGTTCTACTTGGCCTCGGACCGAAGTAAGGGTATAATGCCTCGACCTGCCGCCGGTCACCCTTGGCCAGATGCTGGTGCCTTCGAATACCAAAGACACGATCAGCATGTTATTCTCGTTGGATGGCGCGGTGACGGCCCCGAGCCTGGGGACCAATCTAGCTGCCTGCTGCGCATTCAGGTCTGGAACGAGGAGGGCGAGCTCGCCTACGACGACATGGTTCCCCAGAGCCCTGACGGGTACTACGTGACTCGCGGCGGCTGGCAGTGGGAGCCGGACCGATCGTACTCGATAAGGATATCTGCGAAAAACTACTGCGGGGTCGTTCTATCCAATATTACATTCCCGGCGTACAACTCCACTGGCATCAATCCATATCACCAGCAGTTGGATCGCTACGGCGTGCTGCTGTATGGAGGCGATCTGAATGACGACGGGTGTATAAATGCGGTCGACCTCGCGTTGCTCTTGGCCTCCAATGACTGGGGTGCGCCCAGCGCACTCGATGTCGATGGGGACGGATTCCTGACCGTCTTCGACCTGAACGCTGTTCTCACGAACTTCAACCGAGATTAGCTCCAAGCGCGCTCTTAGAGCGCGCGAGTCGTCCACCCTGGGCATATGCGCGCCCTTTCCCCCGTGATGCGCGGCAAAGAACCGCGCATCACGGGCGCTGCGCTATTGACGGAACTCGTGGCCGAAGCTTGTACCAAACGCATTGGGCCCGAGGGTGCAGGTTAGGTTCCCAACAAGATTTGTCAACGCTGGCAGGAATTGCATTCGTGTGATATAATCACGGTAGAGCTGCTGGACAGTAGTTTTCCGAGTACCGATTGATTGCGGTCTTTTTGGTAAGGAGAGTGGATGTGATGGTTTTTGGCAGAGCACTGCTAATCTTGTCCGCTATAGCAATGTGGGCTGGGGGAGCGAGTCCTGTCTCGAGTCAGACCGTTTCGCCTCCAGAGGATCCCCTTCTAAATCCCCCGCCTGTGTCGCAAGGCCCACTTTTCACGAACGGGCTGGACAACCTCCGGCTAGGGAGAACCAACCCTCCCGCGACACTGGTGTGCCCCCATGATCCGCCCAGGGTCTCTAGCCAGTTTGAAGTGCAGGTTGACTACGAATGCACACCGGGCGTCGGTGTGTTCATCGTACTTGTAGACCGTCGGGCGCTGTCAAGTGACTGGGCCCCCACGATTCCCAATATCAAGGCACTCAAGAATGTGCCCGCGGGTCGCAAGCTGGAACTCGCTGGCGACTACTTCCCATTTGGCGGCCAGGGTACGGCCGTGAAGTGCGTGGACTTTGCTGTTGCGGGGTCTGATTACGAGGATGGGCGATGGCTCGCCGTAGCGTTCCTGTTCAAGGCCCCAAATTGGCCTCTGCCGCCTGGCGAGGAACCCTACGATTTCGTGGACCGTCTGTTACCTCCGCCTCCCCCACCCGTTGTGCAAACCCTGGACTTCGTGTTGGACCGACAGGGCCCTGACGTGGTTACAGCCGTTGAGTTCGACACCTACACTCCCAACGATACCCCGCCTCGCGTCTGGGCCCAAGCACAGGATCTGCTTAACGGAGACCCGCCTGGATCCGGGTTGACCGAGGTTCGGGTAACGGTCAAGAATCCTCTAGACCAGATTGTATCGCAGTGGGTGGTTCCCATACAACCGTGCACGACTGATCAACTCGCGACATGGACGGAGTGGCAAGGTGCATGGCCACCAGAACCGTTGGTTCCTGGGCAGTATGAGGTCACTGTCACTGCGTCGGATGGGGCTGGTTTTGTGCGGGCGTTTTGCTACACCGGCCCGAACACGAACTCAGCAAGCGATACCTTTGTACTGATCATCCCCCCCACCGTACGTTGTGAGCCGCCACCGAGCTGCAGCTGTAACCCGCTGACCGTCCGCTTCTGCGTTAGTGACGCCGACGCGGATTTTACCAAAACGTACAGCTATACGGTATGGCTCGATCTGAACGAGAACTGTCGGTTCGACCCCGGTGAGACAGTTATCCGGTCTGGAACATTCGGTGGCCTAGTACCCGGACAAGAGGTCTGCATCGAGTTCGAGTACACGTTCCTGGGAAGGACCCAGGTCGGGGTCGAGGTGACTGACCCAGACGGTTTGCGAGGGTCTGCTTGCTGCATCTACGATCCTGACGTTACGCCTCCGGACCTTCGCAACGGTTCTCCCGAGGGCGATTGTGTGTGCAGTCCGGTGGAGAACCTCCGCTTCGAGCTAAAGGACAACTGTCCCGAAGTTACTTGGGTGCTGAAGCTTGACGGGGTCGAGAAGTGCAGGAATACTGAATTCCTGGTTCCAGACGAGTGGACACCGATCACGTGCCCCGGACCGTTCGACCTGGCCGGGGGCCTGCACACGGTCGAAGTCGTGGCGACGGACAAGTGTGGCAACAGCAAGACCTACACATGGACCTTCGACGTGGATAAGACTCCACCGACGTTCCGCAATCCTTCCCCAACTGGCGACTGTGTGTGCAGTCCGGTTGACAAGCTGGAAGTGGAGACATCGGACAATTGCGAAGGCGTAGGACGGT